>CAOJHH010000001.1 GCA_948436025.1 uncultured Clostridium sp.
AAAAGGAGTAGACCATGGACCAGCACCAATTCCAGAAGAAGGAAAATGGGTAAAAGCAAAAGAAATTAAAGATATATCGGGATTAACACACGGTATTGGGTGGTGTGCACCACAACAAGGAGCATGTAAACTAACCCTAAATATCAAAGAAGGAATTATTCAGGAAGCATTAGTAGAAACAATAGGATGTTCAGGAATGACACATTCTGCAGCAATGGCAGGAGAAATATTAGTAGGAAAAACAATCCTAGAAGCATTAAACACAGACTTAGTATGTGATGCCATCAATACCGCCATGAGAGAATTATTCTTACAAATTGTATATGGAAGATCACAATCTGCCTTCTCAGAAGGAGGACTACAAATAGGAGCAGGACTTGAAGATTTAGGAAAAGGACATAGAAGCCAAGTAGGAACCATTTATTCAACCCTAGCAAAAGGACCAAGATACTTAGAACTTGCAGAAGGATACATAGTAGAAATCGGTCTTGACAAAGACAACCAAATCATTGGTTACAAATACGTAAACCTAGGAAAAATGATGGAAAACATCAAAAAAGGAATTGAACCAATGGAAGCAATCGAAAAAGCAAGCGGAAAATACGGAAGATTTGACGAAGCCGTAAAGAAAATCGATCCAAGAAAAGAGTAGGAGAAACGAATGAACATATATTTTGCAGGAGCCATTAGAGGTGGAAGACAAAAAGTAGAAGATTATGCTAAAATAGTAGAAGTACTAAAAGAGTATGGAAATGTTCTAACAGAACATATAGCAAATCCAAAAGTTGATATATTCGGAGAAAAATTATCAGCACAAGAAGTTTATATGCGAGATGTAGAATACTTAAAAGAATGTGATATTCTGTTTGCGGAAATTAGTGTTCCATCATTAGGAGTAGGATATGAATTAGCATATGCAGAATCAATAGGCAAACCTGTTATTTGTATGTATGATGAAAACTTCAACGTTTCAGGAATGATACGAGGAAATCAGAATTTTAAAATGATAACATATAGCAAGATAGAGGAACTATTAAAAAATATTAGAAATATTTTAGAAAAGTAGGAGGTAAAATAAATGGCAGTAACATTTGAAAGTTATGAAAGAAGAATTGACCAAATCAAACCGGTCATGGAAAAATACGGAATTAAAGATTTTGAAGATGCACTAAATATTTGTAAAGAAAAAGGATTTAACCCATATGATATTACAAAAAGCGTTCAACCAATCTGTTTTGAAAATGCAGCTTGGGCGTACACTTTAGGAGCAGCAATTGCCATCAAAAAAGGATGTGTAAAAGCTGCAGATGCTGCAAAAGCAATTGGAGAAGGATTACAAGCATTTTGTATTCCGGGTTCTGTTGCAGACGATAGAAAAGTAGGACTAGGACATGGAAACCTAGCATCTATGTTATTATCGGAAGAAACAAAATGTTTCGCCTTCTTAGCAGGACATGAAAGTTTTGCAGCAGCAGAAGGAGCAATTGGAATTGCAAAATCCGCAAACAAAGTAAGAAAAGAACCATTAAGAGTTATCTTAAACGGACTAGGAAAAGACGCAGCACAAGTTATTTCAAGAATTAACGGATTTACTTATGTACAAACCGACTTTGACTTCTTCACAGGAAAAGTAAATGTAGTAAAAGAAATTGCATACTCTGATGGAGAAAGAGCAAAAGTTAGATGTTATGGAGCAAACGATGTAAGAGAAGGTGTTGCAATTATGCACATGGAAGGAGTAGACGTATCCATTACAGGAAATTCTACTAACCCAACAAGATTCCAACATCCAGTAGCAGGTACCTATAAAAAGGAATGTATCGAACAAGAAAAGAAATACTTCTCAGTAGCATCAGGAGGAGGAACAGGAAGAACACTACACCCAGATAACATGGGAGCAGGACCAGCATCCTACGGTATGACAGACACCATGGGAAGAATGCACTCAGACGCACAATTCGCAGGTTCATCCTCTGTTCCAGCACACGTAGAAATGATGGGATTAATTGGTATGGGTAACAACCCAATGGTAGGTTGTACTGTATCGGTTGCTGTAGCTGTGGAAGAAGCTATGAAGTCTTAGGTTATAGTTTGCATATGAAACATTTTCTAGAATATGGGCTCCAAGTACTATAGAGAATACCAGTTTTTCCAAACAATATGCTAAAAATTTGTACGAGGTAGTAAAACGAATCGAAGATTTGTAATTGTACTAAAAAGGCACTGGAGTTCCAGTGCTTTTTTAGTATATACTAATTTTACATTTCTCATTAAATAATATGCAAAGAAACCTAACGTATTGGTTTTTCTTTTACAATAATAAAATTTCCTTGAAATAAATGCAAGTATTGACAAAAAATTAAAAAGTGCTTGCAAAAATAAGTATTACATGATATATTATAGTCATAATAGAAATGAAAAGACTAAAAAAGGACAAGACGAATAAATAAAAAGCAAAAGAGAGCTAGAGGTTGGTGAGATTCTAGTTGCAAAATTATTTATTGGTTATCACCTTTTTGTTGTTTATCTGAAAAAGATAAGTAAGATAAATCGTGTTACTTACGTTATCAAGTAAATGAAGTGAAAAATTGTTTTTGCAATTTTTAAAATAGGTGGTACCGCGGAATTTGAAATCCATTTCGTCCTAATGATGAGATGGATTTTTTGTATATGTTAAGGAGGAATGAAAAATGGCTGAAGAAAAAGAGATGAATTATAGTGACACATTGAATTTACCCAAAACCGATTTTCCAATGAGGGGAAATTTACCACAAAATGAGCCGTACATTTTAAATGAGATTTTTGAAAAAGGTTTGTATGAAAAAATGCTAAAAAAGAATGAAGGAAAAGAGCCTTTTGTATTACACGATGGACCACCATATGCGAATGGAGAAATTCATTTAGGGCATGCATTAAATAAAGTATTAAAAGATACGATTGTAAGATACAAAAACTTACAAGGGTTTTATACGCCTTATATTCCGGGTTTTGATACTCACGGTATGCCAACCGAAAAAAAGGCAATCGAGAAACTAGGATTAAATAGAGACGCTATTCCAGTTACCAAGTTTCGTGATACTTGTAAACAATTTACCATGGAATACAAGGATAAGCAAATTGAAGGTTTTAAACGTTTAGGTGTATTAGGCGATTGGGATAACCCATATATTACCTATCAACCACAGGTAGAAGCAAAACAAATTGGCGTGTTTGCCGATATGTACCAAAAAGGATACATCTATAAAGGACTAAAGCCAGTTTACTGGTGTACAGATTGCGAAACAGCACTTGCAGAAGCAGAAATTGAATATAAAGATATTAACTCTCATACAGCATATGTAAAATTCCCTGTAAAAGATGCCAAAGGAAAATTCGATGAACAAAACGTATCGTTTGTAATATGGACAACAACACCATGGACTTTACCTGGTAATATGGGAATTACCATTGGAGCGGATTACGATTATAGCATTGTGGATATCGGAAAAGAAAAAGTGATCATGGCAACCGAATTAGTGGCAAAAGTAATGGAAAAAGCGGGAATGACGGAATATAAAGAAATAGCAAAATTTGAAGGAAGCGATTTGGAAGGAATTATTTGTAAACATCCATTTTTAGATAGAGATTCTAGAGTGGTACTAGGTTCGGATGATACCATAGTAGTCGAATTAGAAACTGGTACAGGTGCAGTTCACACAGCCCCTGGCTATGGTAAAGAAGATTACCTTTGTGGATTAAAAAATGGACTAGATATTGTGGTAACCATTGATAGTAAAGGTCATCAAACCGAAGAAGCAGGACCTTTTGCAGGGATGTATTATGCAAAATCCGATAAAGAAATTATCAAATGGCTAGGCGAAAATGGTTACTTATTAGTAGCCGAAGACGTAAACCACTCTTATCCACATTGTTGGAGATGTAAACATCCTGTTATTTACCGTGCGACAAACCAATGGTTTGCATCTGTCGATGGTTTTAGAAAAGAAACCCTAGAGGCAATTAAAACCGTAAAATGGTACCCAGCTTGGGGAGAAGAAAGAATTACCAAAATGGTAGAAGATAGAAACGATTGGTGTATTTCTCGCCAAAGAACATGGGGAGTGCCAATTCCAATTTTTTATTGTGCCAATTGTGAAAAAGAATATGTAACAAAAGAAAGCTTAGACAAGGTACAAAACATATTTAAAGAAAAAGGATCAAATGCATGGTTTGACTTACCAGAAAAAGAATTAATGCCAGAAGGAGCAACCTGTCCTCACTGTGGTAGCAAGGAATTCAAAAAAGAAACCGATATTATGGATGTATGGTTCGATTCTGGTTCAACACATGAATCGGTACTAGCCGAACGTGGACTTCCAGAGGCAAATTTATACCTAGAAGGAAGTGACCAACATAGAGGTTGGTTCCAATCCTCTCTATTAACCTCGGTGGCAACGAAAGGAAAAGCACCATACAAGGAAGTATTAACACATGGCTATACCATTGATGAACAAGGAAGAAAAATGTCTAAAAGCCTAGGAAATGGAATTGACCCGAAAGACGTCATAAACGAATCTGGGGCAGATGTACTAAGACTTTGGGTATTATCGGCAGACTACAAATCGGATATTAGTGGTTCTAAGAATATCTTAAAACAAGTTATGGAAGTATACCGAAAAATACGAAATACGGCAAGATATATTTTAGGAAATATTAGTGATTTTGATGTAAACAAGCCAGTAGCGTACGAAGATTTACAAGAAATTGACAAATGGGCGTTAATCAAGCTAAATAAATTAATAAAAGATTGTACCAATGCATACGATGTATACGATTTCCACAATGCGTACCATGCGATTAATCAATTCTGTGTAGTAGATATGAGTGCCTTTTATTTAGATATTATAAAAGATAGGCTATATACCTATAAAAAAGACTCTATTCAAAGAAGAGCAGCCCAAAGCACAATGTATGAAATTTTATCGGTACTTGTTCGAATTTTAGCACCAATGACCTGCTATACAGCAGAAGAAATATGGAAATACATGCCACATAAAAAGAAAGAAAACACCCAGAGTGTTATGTTAGACTACTATCCAAAAGTAAATCCAAAATACGATAATCCACAAATAGAAGAAAAATGGAACAAATACATCAAAATAAAAGACGAAGTAGCCAAAAAACTAGAACAAGCAAGAGCAAATAAAGAAATTGGATTATCCTTAGCAGCTAAAGTAACCCTATTTGCCGATGGCAAAGAATACGAATTTATCAAAGGAAAAGAAGAATTACTAAAAGAAATATTCATTGTATCGGAAGTAGAAATGAAACAAGGAAAAAAAGAAGAAGACAAAGACGCCATTGTAGGAGTAATTATAGAACAAGCAGAAGGTGAAAAATGCGAAAGATGTTGGATGTACTCTAAAACCGTAGGGCAAGATACCAACCATCCACATATTTGTAAAAGATGTAGTGATAATTTACAGTAAAACGTATGGACGACCATTGGTCGTCCATAGTAATTTGCTAATTGACGAATTTAAAAAAACATAGTATAATGGTAAACATAAACCAAGAAAGGGAATTGTATCAAAATTTTTCAATAAAAGGAGGAAAGGGTATGAATAATCAGCAGAAATTTGCAAAACTAGTTACAGAGGTAGCGGAAATGCGGGAAGAATGTAAGGTACATTTAGCATCCAAAACAGACAAGGAACAAACAGAAAAAAGGCTGGTACTTGAAGAATTAGATTTCAAGCGCCAGTGGGATCCCATGTTCATGTTTTGTAGCATTGATTATGGAACATATATCCAGATGAAATGGAACAAAAAGAAACGGATACAGGCGATTCCGATTTGTTTTTTTGTTACCTTGTACGAAGCAGATGTAAAAAGGGCATTTCCAAAAGAAGATATACAGATTTCGTATACTTTAACAGGATTCTGGAAAATGGAACGGGCGGTTAGTCTGTTAGAAGATTTCGTTCATTTGCAAAACGAATGGCAAAATACACTTCTTTGGGGCGCTAGACGCTTAGCACAAATTAGCCAAAAAAAATCTCAGAAGTACGTAGAAATCATAAATGGCTTTCTTTTGCTAACAGTAACACATAATGGCTGGAAAGACATGATTTTCTATGAAGGAGAGATGAAATTCTGCTTAAACAAAACGAATGTAAAGTTAAATGTGGTTCCGCTCTGTAAGCTGTTAACAACTTACTATGTAAGTGTAACAAGAAAAATTGACGAATACACAAGTCAATATACAGACGGAAAAGAACAGCTAAAGGAATTTCACACAGCCTTGACAGAGTTTATGACAAAATACTTTACACAGCACCTGATTTAATTTCCAAAAGAACCAGAAGGCAGATTTGTTTTTGCTTTCTGGTTCTTTAGAATATTTTTGCCGATTTCCCATATAATATAAAAAGGAATAAATAAAAAAGAGAGGGACGGCAAAAATGGAGAAAATAAGATATTTTGATCATGCGGCAACAACAGCTACCAAAGAAGAGGTGCTAAAGGAAATGTTGCCTTATTTTAGTTTAAATTATGGAAATGCTTCTTCTATGTATAGCATTGGGAGAAAATCAAGAAAAGCGGTAGAAGAGGCAAGACAGAAAACAGCTCATGCGATTGGGGCAGAGGCAAAGGAGATTTATTTTACTTCTTGTGGAAGTGAAAGTGATAATTTAAGTTTAAAAGGTGTTGCCTATGCGAACCGTAACAAAGGAAACCATATTATTACCACCAAAATAGAACACCCAGCAGTGCTTCATACTTGTGAACATTTAGAAAAAGAAGGGTTTCGAGTAACGTATTTAAAGGTAAATGAAGAGGGGCTCATTGACTTAAATGAATTAGAAAATGCTATATGCAAAGAAACCATTTTAATTAGTGTCATGTTTGCCAATAATGAAATAGGAACCATTCAACCAATAAAAGAAATAGGAGAAATTGCCAAAAAACATCAAATTTATTTCCATACCGATGCCGTGCAAGCCATTGGAAATGTTCGTATCGATGTAAAAGAATATCATATCGATTTACTATCGATGTCGGCCCATAAATTTTATGGTCCAAAAGGAATGGGAGCCCTATACGTAAAAACAGGGGTTAATTTTGAAAAAATACAAGATGGTGGACACCAAGAAAGAAACATGAGAGCAGGAACGGAAAATGTAGCAGGAATTGTAGGGCTAGGAAAAGCCATAGAGCTTGCTTATGAGAATTTTGATACTTATAATGAAAAATTAACCAATTTACGTGATTACTATATTTCACAAATACAAGAAAAAATTCCCCATACCAAAGTAAATGGAGATAGAACCAAACGTCTACCCGGAAATGCCAACATTTCCTTTGAATTTGTCGATGGAGAAGCCTTATTATTAAATTTAGATATGAAAGGAATTTGTGCATCATCTGGCTCAGCCTGTACGTCAGGCTCCTTAGACCCATCACACGTACTAGTAGCCATCGGTTTGCCACCTAAAATGGCAAACGGAGCCTTACGAGTTACCTTTGGTGATGACAACACAAAAGAAGATGTGGATTATTTGGTAGACAGTTTAGTAGAAATTGTGGAGAAATTAAGAGAGACATCACAAGAATATAAGAAATTAGTAAAGAAATAATAAATCTGTAGGGACGACCATTGGTCGTCCGTATTCGATGAATGTTTCTATAATTAATCTGATTTTAGGTAATTTCTTCGATGAACGGACGTGCAATGCACGCCCCTACCATTATTACAAATTATTTTCCATCAATTTTTCTACAATCTGTACTGCATTTGAGGCAGCACCTTTTCGAATGTTATCGGCAACAACCCATAGGTTTAATCCATTTTCTACACTCTCATCACGCCTAATGCGACCAACATATACCTCATCATGACCATTGGCAATGGTAGCAAGAGGGTATTCGTTTTTAGAAACATCATCTAAAACAATAACATTAGGATAATCGTGTAAGGTTTGTATTACTTCGTCTAAAGTAAAAGGCTTTTCAAGCTCCACATTAATACTCTCACTATGAGAATTCATGACTGGTACACGAACACAAGTAGCGGTTACTTTTAAATCTGGTTTTTTTAATATTTTTCTTGTTTCATTTATCATTTTTTCTTCTTCTTTGGTATAACCATTTTCCAAGAATACATCAATATGTGGCAAACAATTATTATAAATGGGATGAGCAAATTTTTTTGGTGGTTCGTCTTTTGCACCATTTTCTAAATCTTCTATTCCAAGTCTTCCAGCACCAGATACAGCTTGATAAGTAGAATAGATGACTCTTTTTATTCCGAATTTGTTATCCAAAGCCTTTAAAGGAATAACGGCTTGAATGGTAGAACAATTTGGATTAGCAATAATTCCATGATGGTTTAAAATTTCCTCCGAATTTACCTCAGGGACTACCAAAGGGACATCTTTTTCCATACGAAAAGCACTACTATTATCTACGACAACACAACCGTGGGCGGCAGCAATAGGAGCGTATTTTTTGGCGGTATCTCCACCAGCAGAAAAAATAGCAAAATCAAACCCTTCGTTAAAAGAAGTTTCGGTTAATTCTCGTACAAGATAAGTTTTTCCTTGAAATAGAATTTTTTTACCAGCGGAATGCGAAGAAGCAAAGAAAGCATATTCTAAAATTGGTAAATTCTTTTCTTCTAAGACCTTAAGAACCATTCTCCCAACAACTCCAGTTGCACCAACAACAGCAAGTTTATATTTTTTTTCACTCATATGTAACACCTTCTTAATTTTAAAAAAGTAAAAATATAGTCATATTTTTACTTGACTTATGTAAGTATTATATGATAAAACAAAAACAAAAGAAACATTTTTTAGAAAAATATTTGTATAAAAAGGATAAAAGAACTAATTAAAACGGGAGGTAAATGAGTATGGACCCAAAAATTAAAATCGGAATTTGTGGTTATGGAAATCTTGGAAAAGGTGTCCAAAAAGCAATTTCCAAAAACAGTGACATGGAACTTGTAGCTGTTTTTACAAGAAGAGAACCCGCCGAAATAAGCAAGCAGACGTCTGCAAAAGTAGTTCCAATTAGTGAAATGGCACAGTGGATTTACAAAGTGGATGTCATGATTATGTGTGGCGGTTCAGCAACCGATTTACCAAAACAAGTACCTACATTTGCAAAACTTTTTTGCACAGTCGACAGTTTTGACACACATGCCAAAATACCAGAGTATTTAAAGACTGTTGATGAGGAAGCAAAAGAAGGTGGAAACGTGTCAATTGTTTCTGTTGGCTGGGACCCTGGAATGTTCTCTAATATGAGGGCATATGCAGAGGCAATCTTACCATTTTGTCATACCTACACCTTTTGGGGCAAAGGAGTAAGCCAAGGGCATTCCGATGCCATTCGTAGGATTAAAGGCGTAAAAGATGCACGTCAGTATACCATACCAGTTCCTAGTGCAATGGAACGTGTAAGAGCAGGCGAAAACCCAGAGCTTTCAACAAGCCAAAAACACACAAGAGAATGTTTTGTTGTAGCAGAAGACGGAACAAATTTGGCAGAAATTGAAAAAGAAATTGTAACAATGCCAAACTATTTTGCCGATTATGATACAACCGTACATTTCATCAGCCAAGAAGAATTAAACAAAAACCACAGTGGTTTACCTCATGGCGGAAGTGTCATCTCTTGCGGGCAAACAGGAGAAGAAAACAAGCAAGTAATGGAATATTCACTAAACCTTGCTTCCAACCCAGAATTTACCGGTTCTGTACTTGTCGCATATGCAAGAGCAGCATACAGAATGAAACAAGAAGGCATAACAGGAGCAAAAACCGTCTTAGACGTTCCACCCATTATGCTAAACAAAGATGAGAGAGAAGAGGTTATTAAAAGGTTATTGTAAAAAGTAAGTAGGTACAAGAAGGGGCTAACCAAATGGTTGCTCCCTTCTTAAATTTTATTGTCAAACTATTGAAAAAAAACACACTTTGTGATATAAGTTAGAATAGCAAAATATAAAATTTAGAAAGAAAGTTTTTTATGAAGAACATAAAGGATTACAATTTAGAGGAATTAAAGCAGGAATTAGCGAGTTTAGGCGAGAAGCCATTTCGTGCAGAGCAGATTTTTCGTTGGCTTTATATTGAAAATGTTACAAATTTTGATGAAATGACGAATTTATCTTTGGAACTTAGGGAAAAACTAAAGAAAGAATATAGTATATGCATTTTTCAAATATTAAGAAAACAAGAATCGAGTGATGGAACAAAAAAATACTTATTTGATGTATTAGATGGAAATGCCATCGAAACCGTTCTTATGAGTTATCATCATGGCTATAGCTTATGTGTTTCTTCGCAAATTGGCTGTAAAATGGGGTGTAAATTTTGTGCTTCCACGGGTATCAACTTTATTCGAAACCTAACTTCTGGCGAAATCGTAGAACAGATTTTGGCAGTGCAAAGAGAAGCAAAAGTAAAAATATCCAATATTGTGTTTATGGGAATTGGAGAACCAATGGATAATTTCGAAAATGTAATGAACGCCATTGGCATTATGAACCATCAAAAAGGACTGAATATTGGTGCTAGACATATTAGCATTTCCACAAGTGGAATTGTTCCAAAAATTTATGAGCTAGCCAAGAAAGATTTACAATGCACCTTATCCATTTCCCTACATGCAACAACCGATGAAAAAAGAAGTGCTATGATGCCAGTAAATAAAAAATATCCAATTTCGGAACTAATGCAAGCATGTAAAGACTATATCGAAACCACCAATAAACGAATTTCGTTTGAATATGCTCTTGCAAAAGACAATAACGACAATTTAGAAGACGCCAAACGACTAGTAAAATTGCTAAAAGGCATGATATGCCATGTCAATTTAATTCCCATTAATAAAATAGAAAATGGAGCATATGTCAAAAGTACGAATGAAAACATCATCAAATTTCGAGATTATTTAAATGAGCATGGAATTGTAGCAACCATAAGAAGAGAATTAGGCTCAGATATTGATGCTGCATGCCGGACAACTCAGAAGAAAAAACTTAAAAACATAAGGAGGAAACATGAGAGTTTTTGCAAAGACCGACTTAGGAAAAGCAAGACAGATGAATGAAGACTTTTATTATATAACCCCCAATGTAGAGGATAAATTACAACTTTACATTTTAGCAGATGGTATGGGGGGATATAATGGGGGAGAAATTGCAAGCAAACTTGCAACCCTCAGTGCGAAAAGTTATATTGAAACCAATTTTGAAACAACACCACATGATAGAGAAAATATTTTAAAACTAATTGCAAGTAGTATTGAATATGCTAATATGGTAGTGTATGAAAAAGCAAAGGAAAATGTAGAATTAGCAAATATGGGTACTACTTTGGAGATTTGCTTAATATATAATAATAAGGCATTTATTGGGCATATTGGAGATAGCCGAATTTATCGAATTCGAAAAGAATTTATAAGGAAACTAACTAAAGACCATAGTTATGTAGAAGAATTGGTAAAAGACGGAACTATTACTAAAGAAGAGGCCGAACATCACCCAAAGAAAAATATGTTAATGAAAGCAGTTGGCTGTACCCCCTATGTGGAACCAGATGTTATGGTAAAAGGATTTTTAAAAGAAGATGTACTTCTTATGTGCTCCGATGGTTTAACCAATATGGTAACAGAACAAGAAATTTATGAGTATGTAAAAAAAGAGGTAACCGATAGTTGTGATAATTTAATAAAAAGGGCAAATGAAATGGGAGGATATGACAATATTACAGTGGTTATCATTCAGAGTAACTAAATAATCGATGAAATTGTGATATCTTATAATCAAATTTTGTAATTGAAAACGAAAGGAATGATAAGAAAAATGAACTTAGAAGGTAGATTAATTGCAAACCGATATGAAATTATTGAAAATGTAGGAAATGGTGGAATGGCTACCGTATACCGAGCAAAAGACCATATACTAAACCGTTTTGTGGCAGTAAAAATTCTAAAAGACGAATTTACAACCGATGACGAATTTATTAAACGATTTCGTTCAGAAGCACAAGCAGTAGCAAGCTTAAACCATCCTAATATTGTAGGAGTATATGATGTAGGAAACGAAGGAAACCTATATTATATTGTGATGGAATTAATTCAAGGAAAAACCCTAAAAGAAGTGATTAGTTTAGAAGGAAAGCTTTCTTGGAAATGGTCGGTAAATGTTGCCATTCAAATTGCGTCTGCCTTAGAAACTGCTCATAAAAATAATATTGTTCATAGAGATATAAAACCACATAACATCATCATTACTGAAGAAGGAATTGCCAAAGTAACCGATTTTGGAATTGCCAAAGCGGTATCCAATTCTACAATTACCGCCTTTGGTACTACCATTGGTTCGGTACACTATTTTTCACCAGAGCATGCAAGAGGTGGATTTACCGATGCCAAATCGGACTTATATTCATTAGGTGTGGTAATGTATGAAATGCTAACAGGAAAAGTGCCATTTGATGCCGATACTCCAGTATCGATTGCATTAATGCATATGCAACAACAAGCAACACAGCCCATTGTATTAAACCCTACTATACCAAGCTCTGTGAATAAAATTGTAATAAAAGCAATGCAAAAAGATGCGAATTTACGTTATCAAAGTGCCTCTGAAATGCTAAAAGATTTAAACATGTCTTTAAAAAATCCAGATGGAAATTTTGTGTTTATGAAAGATATGGAAGGGGATTTTCCAACGCAAAAAATACCAACCATGTATGATGAGGAAATCAGTAAAGAAAATCCAGAAAAAAAGGGTCAAAATAAAAAGAAAGAAAGTTTTATTAAAAAACATAAAGTATTATCTTTTACCATAGGAGCATTTTTGTTATTTTTCCTAACCCTAGGAATTACGTATGGTGGGCTAAAATTAACACAGGTAAAAGAAGTAGAACTTCCTAATTTAGCGGGACTTACCAAGGAAGAAGCAAAGAAAAAAGTAGAAGATGCAAAATTGGTTTGGGTAGAGCTAGAACCACAATTTAGCCCAGAAATACCAGAAGGAAGTATTATTAGCCAAGACCCAAGTTATATGGAAAACTTTAAAGTAAAAGAAAAATCAGAAGTAAAAGTTGTCATTAGTAAAGGACAAGATTTAACCATTGTACCAAAAGTGGTAGGAAAGACCAAAGAAGAAGCAATTACAGCATTACAAGAGGCAAATTTACTATATGAAGTAGTAGAAGAAACCAGTAAAACCGTAGAAGAAGGCTATGTTATAAGCCAAGAAACCGAAGCCAATAAGCAAGTAAATGCAGGAGAAACCATCAAAATTCATGTAAGCATTGGAACAGGAATTGAACAAGTAGATGTACCAAATGTACTAGGAAAAACCGAAGCAGAGGCAAAAAGATTATTAACCGATGCCAAATTAAAAGTAGAAGTACTATATGAAGAAAATAAATCAAACGAAACTGGAAAAGTACTAAAACAAAGCATCGAAAGCGGAAAAACCGTAGATGTGGAGACAACCGTAGTGATTACAGTAAATAAAATCATAGAAACAAAAACAGCAACTATTACAATAGATTTAAAATCCATCACAGGAGGCTATAAGGAACCAGCTGACACAAATACAGTAGGAGAAATTAAGAAAACAGCCAAAGTCGTTATAAAAGTGGATGGAAAAAGTATAAGCGAAGACCCTAGTGTAGACAAAAATAAAACAATCAAACAACAAGTAACAGGAACAGGAAGTGTATTAATTGAAATTGAAATAACAGATGAAAAAGGTACAACAAAAAGAACCCATACATTAGATTTAACAAAAGAAACAGCGTATACGTTTCAATAAAGATAAAAGTTAAAATAATTACAGTTCAAGCAACAAGGTTAACTTGAACTGTAATTATTTCTAATTGCCAAAAGAAGTATTGCATAAAAAGCGAAATATGTTACATTATACCAAGAAAGGAAGTGAAACTACATGATAAGTGTATGTGAGTTAAAACTAAATATGGAAGAAGAATTGGGAATGAAGCATTATGACTAAAAAACTAATTCTATCCGATGATTTTTTTTAAACAATCACTTTGATCAAGAAGCAAGATTTATACTTTTTCAGTAATTTTATCAACAAATTCTATTAAAAATTGAAAATTTAAAGATATTTCCTAAAATGTACCCTTAAATTCAAACTAATCTATATCCAAAACAATATCGAAAAATTCCAATTAAGAAGTACATTATTTTATATAAAGTCGAATGTGATCGTATATACATAGACAGCATTATTTCAACAAAATCCCAAAAAACAAATTTTAAAAATTAAATATTTGCTGTTCCATATTTTACTTTGGTATGATACAATAAGTCATAGTATTAAGGGAGGCAGAAAAAATGGCACAAAGTATGAAAACAGTAGAAGAAATCTTTGGTGATTATCCTGTAGAAACCAAAATAAAGAACGCAAGTATTGTAAAAATAAATCTATTTAAAAAAAGCAATAAATTAGAATTAGATTTGCTTTCAAAAGAGTATGTAACTCCTAGAGAATTATTAGAATTTGAGAAATATTTAAAAGAGCGTTTTGCAATTGAAAATATCGAAATAAGTGTGCAATATGAAGAAGAAACCGTAATTCCTAGTATCCAGCAAGAATGGAAGCAAATTGTAAAATATATGGCACATAAATACCCATTTACCGAATTTTTATTACATAATAGCCGTGTTTGTATACAAGAAAATAAAGTAGTGGTTAGTTTAGCTGTAAAAGGAGCCGATTTTTTAGTGGCAAGAGGATTTGATAAAGCCTTAGAAAAAACACTAAAAGGCTTGTATGCCAAGAGATATAAAGTAACCTATGTGGAAAATTTGCAAGAAGAAGACATGAAGAAAATAGAGCAAAAATGCAAACTTACCGAGAAATATGAAATTGAAAAAGCAATTAGTGAAATAGGAGTAGAAGAGGAAGTAGGAGAAAACGAAGAAAAGGAAAATGAAGAAGCGAATTTGCCAAAAGAAGAACAACCACCACTTCCAGAAGAACCAATAGAAAGAACCCCATTAATTTTAGGAAGAAATGCCAACATTAAAGATACCCTTGTAAAAATAGACGATATTTCTATCGATAGTGGTAAAATTGCCTTAGAAGGGGAAATTATTAAAATCGATTCAAGACCACTAAAAAATGGAAAGCTTTTAGTGTTATTTGATGTATATGACGAAAGTAGTACCATTACCTGTAAGGCATTTGTAGAGGAAGCAAAAGCAAGTGAAGTATTAGCAAGGTTAGAAGAAGCAAAAGCAGTAAGACTTAGTGGAACTGCTCAGTTTGACCCATATGCAAAAGAAATTGGTGTAATTGCCAATGTCATTGTAGAAACACCACCCAAGAAAAAGCAAGAACGAATGGACCGTGCAGAAGAGAAACGTGTGGAATTACACATGCATACCAAGATGAGCCAAATGGATGGTATGACATCTGCTACCGATTTAATAAAAAGAGCAATGAAGTGGGGATGGAAATCCATTGCAATTACAGACCATGGAGTAGTACAAGCTTTCCCAGAAGCACATAAGTTACTAGGTAGAGATAACCCAGATATGAAGATTATTTATGGAGTAGAAGCCTATTTGGTACCAGATAAAACTCCAAGTGTATCTTTCCCAAAGAACCAAAATATCGATACCGAATATTGTGTGTTAGATATTGAAACCACAGGACTTTCTTTTCGTACGGAAAAAATAACGGAGTTAGGAGCCGTAAAATACAAAAATGGCGAAATAGTAGAAGAATTTGAATGCTTTGTAAACCCAGAAAAGCCAATTCCAGAAGATGTGGTAACCATTACCCATATTACAGATGAGATGGTAAAAGAGGCAGGAACGATTGAAGAGGTATTGCCAAAGTTTTTAGAATTTATAGGAGATAGTGTTATTGTTGCTCATAATGCGGATTTCGATGTAGGGTTTATTAAATACAATGCACAACTCTTAGGGTATAAATTAGAAAATACCTATATTGATACTCTTCGTTTAGCAAAAGATTTATTTCCAGATTATAAGAAATACAAATTAGGAATCATTGCCGAAAAGCTAGGAATAAAAGTAGAAGTCGCACACCGTGCCTTAGATGATGTTATGACATTAGTTAAGGTATTTCAAGTGATGCTTGATATGCTAAAAGAAAAAGGTGCAAAAGTCATAGAAGATATTGATAAACTAGAAGAAGGACAAGCAGATTTTAAAAAACTACCAACCTATCATGCTATTATACTAGCCCAAAATTATGTGGGACTAAAGAACTTATATAAACTAATTTCTTATTCTCATTTAGATTACTTTTATAAAAAACCAAGAATTTTGAAATCATTATATAAAGAATATTCAGAGGGGCTTATTTTAGGAAGTGCCTGTGAGGCAGGAGAATTATACCGTGCGATTGTAGCAGGAAAATCGGAAGAAGAAATAGAACAAATTGCAAAAGATTATGATTATTTAGAAATTCAACCAATTGGAAACAATATGTTTATGGTACGAAACGGAACGGTTCCAGACGAAAAAGCCTTAGAAGATATTAATAAACGAATTGTTGCTTTGGGAGAAAAACTAGGTAAATTAGTGGTTGCTACTTGTGATGTTCACTTTATGGATCCACAAGACGAAGTATATAGAAGGATTTTAATGGCAGGGCAAGGCTATGATGATGCAGATGAACAAGCACCATTGTATTTAAGAACCACCAATGAAATGATAGAAGAATTTAAATATTTAGGCTTAGATAAAGCCTATGAGGTAGTTGTTACCAATACCAATAAAATTGCCGATTTATGTGAAAACATTAGCCCAATATCACCGGAAAAATGCCCACCACATATTGAGGGGTGCGAAAAGCAAATTGAAGATATTGCCATGACAAAAGCAAAAGAATTATATGGAGAAGAGCTTCCTACTATTGTAAAAGAAAGGTTAGATAAAGAACTACAATCCATTATTAAAAATGGGTTCTCAGTTATGTATATTATTGCACAAAAATTAGTATGGAAATCCAATGAAGATGGGTACATTGTAGGTTCCAGAGGTTCGGTAGGGTCCTCATTTGTGGCAAATATGACAGGAATTACAGAGGTAAACTCACTTCCACCACATTATCGTTGCCCAAATTGCAAGTATTCCGATTTTACAGATTATGGCTATAAAAATGGGTTTGATTTACCAGATAAAGAGTGTCCAAAATGTGGGCATAAGTTAGATAAAGACGGAATGAACATTCCATTTGAAACCTTCCTTGGCTTTAATGGAGATAAAGAACCAGATATCGACTTAAACTTCTCCGGAGATTACCAAGCAAAAGCCCATAGGTACACAGAGGTTATTTTTGGAAAAGGAACTACCTTTAAAGCAGGAACGGTAGGAACCGTTGCTGATAAAACAGCAGAAGCGTTTGTCAGAAAATATTTTGAAGAAAGACAAGCACCAGTAAATAGTGCAGAGGTTACTCGTCTTGCCAAAGGGTGTACGGGAATTAAAAGAACCACAGGGCAGCATCCAGGAGGAATTATTGTTGTACCAAAGGGAAGAGAAATTTATGAATTTTGCCCAATACAACATCCAGCGGATGACCCAAAATCGGATATTGTTACCACCCATTTTGATTACCACTCCATTGACCAAAACTTGTTAAAACTAGATATACTAGGGCACGATGATCCGACGGTTATTCGTATGTTACAAGATACTACTGGAATTGACCCTACGAAAGTACCCTTGGATGATAAAGAAACAATGTCGATTTTTTCTTCTACCGAAGCATTAGGAGTAACACCAGAACAAATCCATTCCGAAGTAGGAAGCTTTGGTGTTCCAGAATTTGGAACGAAATTTGTTCGAGGAATGTTATTAGATACCAAGCCAAAAACCTTTGATGAACTAATTCGTATTTCTGGTTTGTCGCATGGTACGGATGTATGGTTAGGAAATGCTCAAACGTTAATTGAACAAGGAATTACCACACTAGACCAAGCTATTTGTTGTAGGGATGATATTATGACTTATCTAATGAGCAAAGGCTTAGAACCAAACCCAAGCTTTAAAATAATGGAGCTTGTACGTAAAGGAAAAGCGCTAAAAGACCCAGCTAAATGGGCGGAATATGTAAGTATGATGAAAGAGCATGAGGTACCAGAATGGTATATTAAATCTTGCGAAAAAATACAGTACATGTTCCCAAAGGCCCATGCTGCAGCCTATGTAACCAATGCTTTTCGTATTGCATGGTTTAAAGTACATAAACCACTTGCCTATTATGCAGCCTATTTTTCCATTCGTGCCAAGGCATTTGATAGTGAAATCATGTGCCATGGAAAAGAAAGAGTCAAAAACAAAATGAAAGAGATTGAATTACTAGGAAATGCAATGACCAAAAAAGACGAAGAAATGTACGAGGCATTAGAAATTGTATGGGAAATGTACGAAAGAGGTTTTCAATTCTTGCCAATCGACTTATACCATTCCCACTCCAAAAATTTTCTAATTGAAGAAGATAAAATAAGACCACCACTAACCAGTATTGCAGGTTTAGGAGGAGTAGCAGCAGACAGCATCATAGAGGCAAGAAAAGACGGAAAATTTATGTCCATAGACGACCTGAAAATCCGTTCCAAAGCAGGAAAAGCCGTTATCGAAATGCTAGCAAATGCAGGATGCCTAGACGGCATGAGTCAAAGTAATCAAATGAGTTTGTTTGGATAAATTGACAAAATCGGTATAACATTATATAATAAGCAGGTAACATAAAACAAGAAAGTGATGCAGGAGGAAAAACGTATGAAAAAAGAAAGCATGCAAAAGGATGAAAATGCATTTATCTGGATTAATGCTCTTGTAGAAACTTGTTTAGCAGGTATTATTTTAAAATCAGTTCTTGGATGGACTGATTGGGGAGTATATACTGCTGTAATAGCAATCACAAGTTTGCTGGGCGCTTTTTATGGAGTAGCGATTAAGGTAAATGATGAGAAAAATGGTAAAAAAGCTAAATTTCTTAATCCTTTTCGGAAGGCAATATGGGTAGAGCTCTTAGTTATGAATAGCTTTACAACGATTGTAGCAGTTTTCTATGCTTGTGTTATTTGTAATGCGGAATGGAAAACGGTTATAGTATTAGCTTTCATTACAATGTGCTTAACATCGGAAATAGCATATGGACTATTTCCCCTATGGCGTGCAAGCGAGTAAGTTTTATCCAAAAAGGCGGAGTTTTTTCTCCGCCAAAAACTTTAAAAAGGAGAGAGAAATTTGAATATTCAAGAAATTTTTTCAATACAAAATATAGTGATTTATTTAGTAGTAGTAAACTTAATTGGATTTTTTATTATGTGGTTAGATAAGAGAAAAGCGAGGCATTCGAAATGGAGAATAAAAGAAAATACCTTGTTTTTAGTAGCAGCCATTGGTGGCGGAATTGGAACCATTGCAGGAATGTATACTTTTCGCCATAAAACACAGAAAGCAAAATTTGTATTTGGATTTCCTGCCATTATTGTGCTTCAAATTTTAATTGCGATTATGATTATATTTAAAATATGAAAATGATTGCAAAAATGTGGTAAAACACCAGAAATAGATTGCAAAAGTGTGATAAATTGATTAATATACTTTACAAAAATGTGATAAAGGCGTATAATATAACATATATTAATATAGAGATAATCGTTCATTTGTAGTAAGAGGAGATGATCAATTTGAAAAGATTTATATTAGAAGAATTAGTAAAATGGAAAGAGAGTAAATATAGAAAACCATTAATTTTAAAAGGGGCAAGACAAATTGGAAAAACGTATATATTAAAGAAATTTGGGGAAGAAAATTACAAAGATGTTGCATATTTTAATTTTGATCATGATGAAGATTTATACAATTTATTTGAAAATACAAAAGATCCACAAAGAATACTGGAACAATTAACATTCTTATATAAAAAAGCAATTCGTCCAAAAGAAACATTAATCATTTTTGATGAAATTCAAGAATGCCCCAATGCATTAAATAGTTTAAAATATTTTCAAGAAGAGGCAAATGAATATCATATCGTTTGTGCAGGAAGTTTACTAGGTATTAGATTATCGCATACTTCATTTCCTGTTGGAAAAGTAGATTTTTTAGAGATGTACCCAATGACATTTAGTGAATTCTTAATAGCAGATAATTGTGAAAACTTAGTAAACTATATGAAATCAATCGAAAAGATTGATAAAATACCAGACATATTTTTTAAGAAACTAGAAGAAAAATTGAAGGCATATTTTATGATTGGAGGAATGCCAGAGGCTGTTCAAATTTGGGTAAATGAAAAAGATATCGAAATGGTAGACAAGGTGCAAAAAAATATATTAAGAGCGTATGAAAGTGATTTTTCTAAGCATACTGGAAATAGTGAGGCAAATAAAATATCTCTAATTTGGAACAGTATACCATCTCAGTTAGCAAAAAAAAACAAAAAATTTTTGTATCAAACGATAAAAGAAGGTGCTAGAGCAAGAGAGTATGAAGGCGCTTTAAATTGGTTAAATGATGCAAATTTAATTTACAAAACTTATAATGTGACAAAAACAGATTTCCCATTAATTGCATATCATGATTTAAGTTCTTTTAAGATTTATATGAATGATGTAGGCTTACTTAGAAATATGGCAAATTTAGATAGTAGTATTGTAATTGAAGGGGATAAATTGTTTCAGGAATTTAAAGGAGCTTTTACTGAAAATTATGTATTAAATATGTTAAATGCTACGTTAGACAAAATTCCAAACTACTTTACTTTTGATAGGCATGAAATTGATTTTGTCATTCAATACCGAAATAGGATTATTCCTGTAGAAGTAAAATCAAATAAGTCAACCAACAATATTAGTTTAACAAGATATAATGAAAAATACAATGATGATATATCCATACGATTTTCTATGAATAATTTAACGAAGGATGGAAAATTGATAAATATTCCTTTATTTATGGTAGAGTATTTAGAAAAAATTATAAATTTAAAATAAATGACCTAAGTTAGTGGCTTTGTCACTTACAAAGAATGGCTATAAAGTTAAAATAAATAGATAAGAAAAAACGCTGATAAGGCGTTTTTTCTGGCTTTTTGTGAGATAGCATAAAAGCAAAGTTCGGTACACATAATGCAGAAGAAAATGTAAAAATAAAAAGGAAAACATAATTTAGAAAAATAATTGTGAATAAATTGTGACCAAAAAGTGGCTTGAAATAGTTATTCACACACTTATCCACATTATCCACATGAAAAAAAGAAGGCAGAAAAACATAAAATCGTAAACAAGATAGGAAACATAAGACTGAAATTTTGAAATAAAAATGAAATATAACGAACATAAAAGTGTAAAAAAATTGTAATAAAAATTAGTAAAAAGCCTTGTTACTGCATAAAAATAAGAAAAAACGACAAAATATGAAAGTAAATACATGACAGATATATGTCAAAATGAAGACAACCAGAATATAATGTAAAGAACCATAAGAAGAAATGAGAAAGAAGGTCAAATAATTAACAACAAATTATTTGTACTAATCTGTGCCTTCAGGAAGGAATGAAATTAAATATGAAAATGAAACAAATTACAAAAGGGATTACAAAAAATTTTTTTCGAGGGATGTTTCGAAGTGATAATCAAATTACGTATGTGGAAGCACGTGATAAAATGAAAAACGAACCTTATGCTATTCTTTTGGATGTGCGAAGTAAACAAGAATACGATGAATACCATTTAGAGGGTGCCGTTTGTATTCCTACTTATGAATTGGCGAATGCCATATCTAAAATAGCAATGAGTAAAGAGCAAACCATAATTGCATATTGTCAAAGTGGTGCAAGAAGTAAAAAAGCAGTGAATTTACTAGAAAAAATGGGATATTCGAAGGTATATGAATTAGCAGGTGGGATTGATAATCTATAATTTTCGAAAAAGTGTTAAAAATCTCTTGTAAATATTTCGATTATTGATATAATAATACTGTTAAACAATTAGATAGGAGATGGAGATATGATAAAAAAAGTAGCAATTTTAACAAATGGTGGAGATGCACCAGGACTAAATGCAGTCATTCGTGCCATTGTAAAAACAGCAGAAACCAATGGAATTGAATGCTATGGTTATATTGAAGGATATAAGGGATTGCTAAATAATGACTATGTAAAACTAGAATCAAAAGGGAATGCTTCAGGACTTCTTCATCGTGGTGGAACCATTATAGGAACTTCTAATAGTACGAATGTATTTAATTTGAAGGTAGAAGAGAATGGACAAACTGTATACAAAGATATGTCTGGGAAATGTGTAGAAAATATTAAAGAAGCAGGATTTGACTGTATTTTCACATTAGGTGGAGATGGTACCCAAAAATCAGCAAGAGACTTTTCTTTAAGAGGAGTGAATGTGATTGGAGTACCAAAAACCATTGATAACGATGTTGCTCATACCGACATTACCTTTGGGTATAATACAGCCGTATCGGTTGCAACAGAAGCACTAGACCGTTTACACACAACCGCAGAATCTCATCATAGAATTATGGTATTAGAAGTAATGGGACGTTATGCAGGATGGATTGCCTTAGAATCTGCAATTGCAGGAGGTGCTGATGCATGCCTAATTCCAGAAATTCCATATGATATTCATAAAGTTGCCGAAAAAGTAAACCAAAGAAGAAAAGAAGGAAAAGACTTTAGTATTATCGTTGTTTCAGAAGGAGCAAAACCAAAGGATGGTGAAATCATCGTAAAGAAACAATTAGATGATGGAAAAGGACTTGATAATATTCGTTTAGGTGGAATTGGTGAAAAAGTAGCAAACGACTTAGAAGAGTTAACCGGACTTACTTCTAGAAATACCGTTTTAGGATATGTACAAAGAGGAGGAACGCCAACCTGTTATGACCGTGTACTATCTAGCAAATATGGAGTAAAAGCCATGAGACTTGCTATGAGAGGTACCTTTAATGTACTTGTTAATTACCGAGATGGTAAAATGGGATGTGTTTCCTTAGAAGATGTTGTTGGAAACAACAAAGAAATAGGTGCTGCTTCTGGTAATACCAAGGAAAGCAATATTCGAAAAATTGAAATGGACGATGATTTAATTAAAACGGCAAAAAGTCTTGGCATTTCACTTGGCGAATAGAAGGATAAACAAGAGGTAAAACCCCCAGTCACCTACGGTGACAGCCCCCTTAAGTA
Source organism: uncultured Clostridium sp. (assembly GCA_948436025.1). Taxonomy (GTDB): domain Bacteria; phylum Bacillota; class Clostridia; order TANB77; family CAG-508; genus RGIG8482. The sequence goes on from CAOJHH010000001.1 coordinate 23,231, forward strand.
AAGGGGCCTTTTCGCTAAAATAAGTATAGATGAGAGTAGTAATGAATATAAATAGAAAAAAAGAAAGAGGAGTAAAGAGGATGGAAGAAAACAAAACACAAGAGCAAAACATTAATACTCAAGAAATTAAGAAAGAAACAGTAGATACCGTAAATCAAGTAAAAGAAACCATTAAAAATGTAGACATCAAAAACGATGCAAAAGAAGCAACTGGTTTTGTTAGTTCAATGGTAAAAGACCCATTTGCAACGATAAAACAAATTGTAAACGATAGTACCAACAAACACTTTAAAACAGCCATTATTTTCATGATTGTATGGATGGCAATTATCTTTGTAAGTAAAATATTTGGAACCTATTATATAGGAAGAACCTTTACGTTCCGATTTGCATTTGAACAAATCTTAAGCTTTATTAAAGCAGTAATTGCACCACTTGTAGGAGTTATTGTACTTTCTGGAATTGTATATATGATGAACAAAGAAAACAAAAAATCATTAATAACCACCATAACAGCAATTGTAACCGCGAAAATTCCAGTAATCATTGGATCAGCCGTATCCTTACTAACCATTATCGATAGTAACATAGGAAAAATAACCAGTCCATTTGCGTCACTTTGCAATGTCATTAGTGTTGTTCTAACTTATTTTGCAATGAAATCTGTTATTGGAGAAGAACAAAATTCAAAATTTTTCAAAAAATTTGTAGCAATCGAAGCAATTTTCTATGTGATTTATGTAGTGGTTTCACTATTGGGGATTTATATGAAATAGAACCCCCAGTCGCCTATCGGCGACAGCCCCCTTAAGTAAAGGGACCTTTATACTAAGTTTTTAACATAGAAATGGACATATGTAGGGGCACCGTTTGTGGGAATACCCAAAACTCATGACACCACTGTGCCCTTCTTACAAAGGCTAACCCTATAAAAGCCTCCTTTATTTAAGGGAGGTTAAGATAGCTGTTAACGAACGTTAGTGAGTCTTACAGATATCTTATACGTAGTGGCAGTCCGAAGGACTGACGGAGGGTTCTTAGAATGTAATTTGAATAGACTAGAAAATACAACAAAGAAGGTGAGAGAAAATGAAAGATTTTAAAGAAGAGATTGCAGGGTGCCTAACACAAGCAATCGACCTATCAAAAGAAGAACTACAAGATATGATAGAAAAACCAAAAGACGAAACCAAAGGAGACTATGCACTACCTTGTTTTCGTTTTGCCAAACAATTTGGAAAATCGCCAATGTTAATTGCAGAGGAAATAAAAGAAAAAATAACGATTTCACGGTACAGATATTGAAAAAGTAGAAATTGTGGGTGGATACATAAACTTTACCATTCAAAAACAAGCATTAGTAAAAGAAGTATTAAACGAAATTGAAAAGAAAAAAGAAAGTTATGGTATACAAAGACTAGGAGAAGGAAAAACAGTAATTGTAGAATACTCCTCACCAAACATCGCAAAACCATTCCATATAGGGCATTTAAGAACTACCTTAATTGGACGAGCTTTATATAACATCTACCAAACACTTGGTTATGAAACAATAGGAATTAACCACTTAGGCGATTATGGTACACAATTTGGAAAAATGATAGAAGGCTATAAACGATGGGGACAGGAATACAATTTAGAAGAAAACCCAATTGAACAACTAATGGACATCTATGTAAGAATTAATGAACTTTGCAAAGAAGAGGAAGCGGTTTTAGACATATGTAGAGATAATTTTAAAAAACTAGAAGAAGGAGACGAATATTGTACCAAAATTTGGAAAGAATTTCGTGACCTTAGTTTGAAAGAATTTTATCGTATTTATGACTTATTAAACATTCATTTTGATTCTTTAAATGGAGAAGCCTTTTATGCAGACAAAACAAATGAAGTAATCGATATATTGGAAAAAACAGGAAAACTAGAAGAATCCGAAGGGGCTAAAATTATCGATTTAGCCGAACAAAATATGTCGCCATGTATGATATGTAAATCTAATGGTTCTACCATTTATGCTACAAGAGATTTAGCAGCTATTCTTTACCGTGCAAGAACTTATGATTTTGATAAATGTTTATATGTAGTAGCATATGAACAAAATCTACATTTTAAACAAATTTTCGAAGTAGCAAAATTGCTAGGCATATCCGAAAAATGCCAAAAAGGATTAGAGCATATTTCCTATGGAATGGTTCATCTAAAAAGTGGAAAAATGTCAACAAGGGAAGGAAATGTCATTAAAGTAGAAGAACTATTAAACGAAGCCATTAGCCGTGTAAGAGAAATTATCAATGAAAAAAATCCAGAATTAACGAAGGAAGAAAAAGAAGAGATTGCAAAAAAAGTAGGAATTGGAGCCGTGATATACAACGACCTTTCTGGCAGTAGAATAAAAGACGAAATTTTTGATTGGGATGTCATTTTAAATTTCAATGGCGAAACTGGTCCATACATTCAATATACCTATGTACGAACCAATAGTGTACTAAAAAAAGTACAAACTCTTCCAAAACTTTCAGAAGTATCCATGGAAGCCCTATTCGAGCAAGAGGCATATAAGGTGTTAAAACTAATATACGATTACCCAGAAACCCTTCGAAATACGGCAAACAAAAATGAGCCTTCCATTCTTTCAAGGTATTTAATCGACCTTGCGAAAGCCTATAGTAGTTTTTATAATGAAAACAAAATTATGGTAGAGGACAAAACCTTGCAAAAAGCAAGAGTCTATTTAACCTATGTAACGAATTTGGTGCTAAAACTAGGTGCTGGGTTATTAGGAATGGAAATGCCAGAAAAAATGTAATCGTAATAAAAGTACTTAGCAAACACCACAAGAAAGGGATGGGATTTTTACATGGAACCACTATTTATGATACCAATTTATAAAGACTATATTTGGGGTGGAACCAAATTAAAAGATTACTTACAAAAAGAAGTACCATTTGAAACAGTAGCCGAAGCGTGGGAAGTGTCTACCAATGCGGCAGGGCTTAGTGAAGTAGAGATAGAAAAGGGGACAAAGACTACTTTAAAAGAATTATTTGATAATACTGAAAAAAGAATCGAAATCTTTGGAACTAAAACGAAGGATATGGAACGTTTTCCACTACTTATCAAATTTATTGATGCCAAAGATAATTTATCTGTTCAAGTTCATCCAGACGATGCCTATGCGTTAGAACACGAAAACGACACAGGAAAAACAGAAATGTGGTATATCATGGAATGTGACGAAAATGCAAGTATTATATGCGGGTTAAAAGAAACTGTGACCCAAGAACAAATTCCAGACATGATTACAAATGGTAAAATACAAAACTACTTAAACAAAGTACCCATTCATAAAGGGGATGTTATTTATATTCCGTCGGGAACAGTACATGCCATTCTAAAGGGTACGTTAATTTGCGAAATTCAACAAAACAGTAATTTAACCTACCGTGTCTACGACTGGGACCGAGTAGGAAAAGACGGAAAACCACGTGAGTTACATATAAAAAAGGCGATGGATGTTATCAAACAAAACAAAAGACAGAATATCACAAGTACAAATGGACAAGAAGATATTTGCAAAATGGTAATGGATTGTAATTATTTTAAAGTAGATGTACTAAACGTTACCGAAAACTACCAAGCAAAATCAAACAAAGACACCTTTGAAGCCTATATGGTAGTAGAAGGAAAAGGTAAGTTAGAGACAAAAGGGAAAGAATATGATATAAAAATAGGAGAAAGTTTTATTCTTCCAGCAAGTCTTGGGGAATATGAAATAAAAGGGAATATCAAATTGTTAAAAGCATATCTGTAGAAAAAAGGAAATGCAATAAGTTATCGATAGGAATAAAAAGGGGAAATACAAAGAGCAAGAAAGGAAAGTTTGATAAGATATTATTTTAAATCAAATTTAATGCCTTTCAGGAAAGGAAGAAATTATGAGAGAAAATGAAACAAGAAAAGAAAAACAGAAAAAAACAGGATTACGAAAATTTGGAAAAATCATGCTAATTATTTTAGTAGTTTTAGTAATACTAGTAGGAATTGCAGCAGGAATAGGATTTTGGTATGTACACGATAAATTAGGAAAACTAAATTATGTCGAAATTGACGAAAGTCAAATTGAAGTAAACGAGGGAGTAGACGACAAACTAAATGGATACCGCACCATTGCGATATTTGGAGTAGATAGTAGAAGCAATCAATTAGAAAAAGGAACAAGAAGCGATTGTATTATACTAGCAACTATCGATGAAAAAAATAAAGAGGTAAAACTAACCTCAGTTTACCGTGATACCTATTTAGAATTAACCGGAAGAAGCCTAGATAAAGTAACACATGCCTATTCCTATGGAGGAGCGGCTCTTGCTATGAGTACCCTAAACACAAACCTAGACTTAAACATAAAAGAATTTGTAACCGTTAACTTTGATTCGGTTGTTGATATTGTAAATGCTGTTGGTGGTGTTAGTATGGAGATTACCAATAGTGAGTTAAAATACATTAATGGTTATATTGATGAAATTAACAAAGTAACCAAACATAATGCAAACCATATTACCAAAGCGGGAACTCAAAATCTAAATGGTGTACAAGCATTAGCTTATGGAAGAATTCGTTATACAGCAGGTGGAGATTACAAACGTACTGAAAGAATGAGAGATATCATGATGGCAGTTATGAACAAAGCAAAGAAAATGAGTGTAACACAACTAAACTCATTAGCCGATAAACTACTTCCAGTAGTATATACCAATATAAATTCCGGAGAAATCCTATCCCTTGCACCACAAGTAGCAACCTATAAAATAATAGACAGTACCGGTTGGCCATATAACACAAAAGGAGCAACCATTAATGGTGTATGGTATGGACCACCAATTACACTAGAATCCAATGTAAGAGAACTACACCAAAAAGTATATGGACAAAGCGATTACGAACCAAGTGCTAAGGTAAAAGAGATAAGTAATAAGATTGTAAACAAGACAGGGTATAGTAAATAAATTCGATTATGAAATGGAAAGAAAATTTTATCAAACTTTAAAAGAATGGAAAGATAATCAAATAGAAATTCCTTTAATGATAATTGGTGCAAGACAAATTGGAAAAACATATTTAATTAATCAATTTTGTAAAGAGAATTTTAAAGAATATGTCTATATTAATTTAGATTTAGAAGAAAAAATTAAAATGGTTTTTGAACAAACACTACAACCAGAAGAAATAATAAAAAATATAGAGCTATATAAAGATATAAAAATTAATGTAGAGGATACCATTTTGTTTTTTGACGAGATCCAAGTTTCCGAAAGAGCAATTACTTCACTAAAATACTTTTGTGAACATGCTTTACCCTATAAAATTATATGCGCTGGGAGCCTATTAGGAGTAAAATTAAACCGATTTCGATCCTCATTTCCAGTAGGAAAAGTGCTCATAAGAAATATGTACCCTATGGATTTTGAAGAATTTCTATTAGCATTAAAAAAAGACATGTGGGTAGAGGCAATAAAAGAATCGTACCAAACATTAGAACCGCTAATTATACATGACAAATTAATAGAATTATATCGATATTATTTGTGTATAGGGGGGATGCCAGCTTGTATAAAAGAATTTATAAAAAAGAACACAGACATTATGTTATATAACCCAATAGAACTACAATCGATTATATCTTCCTATATTACAGACATGGGAAAATATACAACGAACTCATCAGAAACTGTTAAAATAGAAACAGTATATAATAGTATACCAAAACAATTAGGAAAAGAAGACAAAAAATTTCGATATTCATTATTAAAAGAAGGAGCAACCAAAAGTAGTTATGAATCAGCAATTGATTGGTTAGTGTCAAGTAAAATGGTATATAAGTGCAATTTACTAAACAAAATAGAAATACCATTAAAGCCATACGAAAATACAGAGAAATTCAAATTATATTTTAGCGATACAGGAATATTTACAGAATTATCACAAATAGCGTATAGAGATATTATGCTTAATTTAGATATGATGTTTAAAGGAGTGATAGCAGAAAACTATATTGCTATACAGTTAGCAACCAATAATATTCCCTTATATTATTGGCAATCTGGTAATAAAGCAGAAATCGCTTTCGTACTATATAATGAAGACGGAATTATTCCAGTTGAAGTAAAAGCAAGCGATAATACACAATCAAAAAGTTTGAAAGTGTATATGGAAAAATATAATCCGAAATATGCCATAAGAGTATCAACCAAAAACTTTGGATTTACAAATGGAATTAAATCCATTCCATTGTATGCAGCATTTTGTATCAAATAGAAATTAGAAGATGGACCTTATATGGAAATGAAATTCGTTTGACAAATGTGCAATGCATCACGATAATCATTTACAAAATGTGAGAAAAATCACAAAATTCGTTTGAATTTTGTGATTTTTATGTTATAATATACATATAATAGATAGAGGGTGATAAAATGTATAGGCAAGCAATAAAACAATTAGAAGAATGGAAAAATACGAAAGATAGAATGCCATTAATTATAAGAGGAGCAAGACAAGTTGGGAAAACTTGGCTTATGAAAGAATTTGGGAAAAATTTTTACGAAAAGTGTGCATATATTAATTTTGATGATAATGAAAGAATGAGAAAATTATTTGAAGGAGATTTAGATATTGAAAGAATTGTACAAGGATTAAAAATAGAATCAGGAGTTAATATAGAAAAAGAAAACACACTTATTATATTTGATGAAGTGCAAGAAATACCAAGTGCTTTATCTTCGTTAAAATATTTTTATGAAAATGCAAATGAATATCATGTTATAGCTGCTGGTTCTTTATTAGGAGTAGCACTACACCAAGGAACATCATTTCCAGTAGGAAAAGTAGAATTTTTAGACTTGTATCCATTAAATTTTAAAGAATTTTTACTTGCATTAGGAGAAGGAGAACTAGTAAAATTGCTAGACAGTAACGACTTTTTGCTAATTTCAGCATTTTCAAATAAGCTCAAAGACTATTTGAAACAATACTATTTTATTGGAGGAATGCCAGCAGTTGTTACCTCATATATCCAAGAAAAAGATTTTAAAAAAGTAAGAAATATACAAAATAGATTGCTAGAATCTTATGAACAAGACTTCTCAAAACATGCACCTAATGCCATTGTTCCAAGAATTAGACAACTATGGAATAACATCCCAACGCAACTTGCCAAAGAAAACAAAAAATTTATATATGGATTAATTAAACAAGGTGCAAGAGCACGAGAATATGAATTAGCACTAGCATGGTTGATAGACTGTGGACTAGTCTACCAAATCAACCGAGTAAATGATTGCAAAATACCATTATCCGCATATCAAGATTTTAGTGCATTTAAATTATATATATTTGATATTGGCTTACTTGCAGCAATGGCAAAAGTAGATGCAATGACCTTATTAGAGGGGGATGAAATATTTGTTGAATTCAAAGGAGCACTGACAGAACAATTTGTCCTAGAAGAACTAAAAGCAAATACAAGTATACCAATTTTTTATTGGTCATCGGATAAAGGAATTGCGGAGTTAGATTATATTGTGCAAATAGGAAGGAATAATATACCAATTGAAGTAAAAGCAAATGAAAATTTAATGGCAAAAAGTTTGAAGAGTTTTGTGGCGAAATATAATACGAAAATAAATGTACGCACATCTATGGCGGATTATCGAAAGGAAGAATGGCTAATTAATATTCCACTATATATGATTGGAAATATTGAAAAGATTATTGAATTGAGTTAAGGAGAAAAGCAAAAGCCCCTAAAATAGGAATTTATATTGTGATAATTACGATATTAAAATTGCAAAATGGAAGTAAGTGGAAAAGAAAAACGGCGAAAATCATTGTGTTTCGCTGTTTTTCTTTATATAATATTGTCGAAATATGTCGAAAATGAGGGGGACCAAGCATGAAAAACAAGCAAAGAAAATTATTATCCATTGTACTAATGATAATTGCCGTAGTATCTATAAGCTTAAACACGTATGCCCATTCAGGAAGAACTGATTCAAGCGGAGGGCATAAAGATAACCAAAACAAAAGTGGATTAGGAAGCTACCACTACCACTGTGGAGGACATCCAGCACATTTACATCCAAATGGAGTTTGCCCATATGCAACAACAGGGGCAAAACAAACTACTTCATCGGGTTCATCCTCAAATTCAAAAACCGAGACAAAATCTAACACAAGCACAAAAACCGAAACAAAATCCAATACAAGCACAAAAACAAATACAAATAGCAATACGAAAACAAATGTAAAAGAAGTTACGAAAAAAGATACCACGGTTGTAGCAACTGAAATTAATATAGAACAAAACCTACAAACTATGGAAGTAGGCGAAAGCCAAACATTAACGGCAAGTATAACACCAGAAAATACTACCAATAAAACAATCACATGGAAATCCAGTAGCGAGGATATTGCAAGCATCAACGCAAACGGAGAAGTTGTCGCTAAGAAAAGTGGAGTAGTAGATATAACAGCCACCACGGCAAATGGGAAAAGTAGTACCGTTAGAGTTACTGTAAAGGAACCAGTAAAACCAGAGGAGAATGTGGTAAAGACAGAGCAATCAGTCGCTAGCGTGAGTGGAAATAATAGCATGAATACTATGGCAAAAGAAGAGGATGGAGGCAGTGCAGTAGGTACAGTAGTGGCACTAGGCGTATTAGGTGGCGCGGGCTATCTTGGGTATAGGAAATTTGGAAGAAAGAAAGGTTAAAAATAAAAAAAATAATAATATTTATTTGAAAAATGCATAAAATCTGCAAAAAGCATAAAAATAATACTGAAAAATATTTACAAATTAGGAATTCCGTAATATAATATAGCAAGGAGGAAATTTTTATGTTAGTAGAATTTAGTGTAAAAAATTTCATGTCAATAAAAGATGAAATAACGTTTAGTATGGTAGCAGGTAATGGAGATGAAAATATTGAAAATCTTATAAAATATAAGAAAACAGGTGAAAGATATTTAAAATCAACTGCTATTTATGGTGCAAATGCATCAGGCAAAACAAACTTTATAAGAGCACTAACAGCAGCAATTCTAATGGTTAGAAGATCAAACTCTAGAAATATTAACGAACCATTAATAGAAATGCAACCTTTTAAATTTGACTCAAGAACTTTGAATGAGCCTTGTGAATTTAAATTTGTTTTTATAAAAAATAATATTAAATATATATATGGTTTTTCAGCTGATGTAAACAGAATATATACAGAATACTTATATCAATATTTATCAGCAAAACCAAGCCTAATTTTTGAAAGAAAAAATGTAGATGAATATAAATTTACTCAATCAGAACAAAGTAAGTTGAGTGAATTAGCAACTAAAAACACAGAAAAAAAACTATTTTTATCGACAGCAACTGCGTGGAACTATCAGAAAACAAAAGATGCATATATATGGTTTTCGGAAGATATAGACACATATAATGATTATGAAAATGTAAGTGATTATGCATTTGATAAATTTGCAAACGATAAAGAAGGAAATTTGAAAAGGTTTACAATAAATTTACTAAAGCAAGCAGATATTCTTATAAAAGATTACAATTTTGAAATTAAGGATGTAAACATAAATAGCATTGTTGCATTCAATAATATTAAAATTCCACATGAAAATATAGTACAAAAAGAAGTTCAAATATCTACATTTCATGAAATAGAAAATGAAAACGGAAATAAAGAAAATTATGAGTTAGATTTACAAGAAGAATCACTAGGAACTCAAAGTTTATTTTTTTTAAGTCCTGTTTTTAAAGATGCTTTTGAAAACGGAAAAATAGTCATAGTAGATGAAATAGACAAAAGCTTACATCCACTATTGGTTGAATTTATCGTAAAATTGTTTAATGACAGGGAAACTAATAAAAACAATGCGCAATTAATATTTAATACGCATGATACAAATTTGTTATCACTAGATAATTTTAGAAGAGATCAAATATGGTTTGTAGAAAAGGAACCAAAAAAGGGAACGACTGACCTATATCCATTAGATGATTTTTCTGTTAGAAAAACAGAAAATATTCAAAAAGGGTATTTAAATGGAAGGTATGGTGCAATTCCATTTTTGGTGACGGGTGACAGCCTATGGGAAGATTAGAACAAAGAAAAAGAAATTGTAACAAAAAAGAGAGAAAATCTGTTATTGCAATAGGGTGTGAGGGAAAGAATAAAACAGAAACGACATATTTTAAAAATTTTTCTAGTAGAGAATGTATTATAAAATTCTCTACAGGAATACATACAGATCCAATTGGAATGGCGAATGATTTAGTGAACTTTATAAAAAAGGAAGATATTAGTATTGAATACGGAGATAAAATATACCTGTTAATCGATACAGATATAAATCAAAATAAGCAAGGACAACTAGAAACAGTAAAAGAGATTTGTAGAAAAAATAATATTGAATTAATTACCTCAACTCCTACATTTGAATATTGGTACATACTACATTATGAAAAAACAGCAAAAAAGTATCAAAGTAGTAAACAGGTAAAAGATGAATTGAAAAGAAAAATCAAGGGATATTCAGAAGAAATGAATGTATATCCCTTAATAAAAGATAAAACATTGGAAGCAATAGAAAATGCAGAAAGGATTGAAAAGAACCACGTAAAAAATGGACAAACAATTGATTCAGAGGAAGCGAATCCACATACAAGAGTATATAAAGTAGTGGAAGAGATTAATAAAAGAAATAAAACATAAAGAATTAATAGTAAGAATGATAGGGGAAGTTACAACCTATTGTTCTTTCTTTATGTTACATAATAATCTCCAATTATTACAAAACGATTACATTTACACGAAAAACCTTGAATAAAAAACAACTTTGTAGTATTATGAAAAAGAAGTTAGAAAAACCTTGAAAAATGGAATGGAATTTGATATAATAGCCTAGACGTAAGGGAGGATATATGAACATAAGGAAAATCGTATCTATTATAGTAGTTCTTATATGGATGAGCATCATATTTGGCTTTTCAAATCAACAAGGAGAAGGTTCAGGAAATACAAGTAGAAAAATATCCGAGGTAATTGTTAAGATAATAGATGTTCAAAACAGATATAGTGAGTTAGAAAAAGACAAGTTGATAGAAACAGTAGAACCAATCCTTCGAAAAGTTGCACATCTTACCATTTATGCAATTGGTGGAATTGCTATTGCAAATTGCGTATGGCAGTTTTGTAGTAAAGAAAAAAGAGCAATAGGAATTAGTACTTGTATTGGTGTGATGTATGCAATAAGTGATGAGGTTCATCAACTTATGATAGATGGTAGAAATGGCAATATAAAGGATGTTATAATAGATTCCATAGGAATATTAATAGGTATTATGATATTTTTACTAATAAAAGGGGTTTGTAAAAGGATTGTTAGGAAGAAAAAGGAATGTAGAGGGGGAGAATAGATTGGTTGCAGAACAAGCTAACTTAACAACAGTAGATAGTGACATAGCTAAAAGTACAACAAACAATAAAGTATCCAATTCTATAGTGAGAGATAGAATCAGTATTATATTAAAAAGAGGTATTGATTTAGCATCAGGAATCGTTGGATGCCTGTTGCTAGTACCAATAACTCTTTTTGTTGTTATTTCAAATATTGTTAATAGAGATAAGGGATCAATATTTTTTACACAAGAACGCATTGGTAAGAAACGGAAAAATATTTAAAATGTATAAATTTAGGACAATGGTAGTAGGGGCAGAAGATATTTTGAAAAAACATATAGAGGAAGAGACGGATATTGGAAAAGAATATTTAGAACATAAGAAGATAAAGAATGATCCTAGAATTACGAAAGTAGGCAAGTTTTTAAGAGCAACAAGTTTGGACGAGTTTCCTCAGTTTATTAATGTGATAAAAGGTCAAATGAGCTTAGTTGGACCACGACCATATTTGCCAAGAGAAAAAGAAGATATGGGAGAATATTATGAATATATAGTAAAAATGAAACCAGGAGTGACAGGACCTTGGCAAGTGGCTGGTAGAAATAATTTGGAGTTTGAAGATAGACTAGAATTAGATAGAGAGTATTGTGATAGAAGAGGAAATAGAAGAGATATTCGAATTGTTTTTAAAACGATAATGAAAGTTTTGAAAAAAGAAGGAGCAATATAAAAGTGGAAAATAGTAAAAAGAATTTATTAATATATGCCCACTATTATATTCCTGATGTAGCATCTACTGGTCAAATTATAAAAGAACTAGCAGAAGGAATGCTAGATACATTCAATATAACTATTATTTGTGTTGTACCATCATATACAGGAGTGGTAGAGAAAGAATATAAAACTCAAAAATATTATAGAGAGAATATAAATGGTGTTAATATTATTAGAATAAGAGTTTCAGAATTCACCAAGAGTAGCAAGAAAAGTAGAATCAAGAATATACTCGATTATTTTTTTGGAGCAATCTTAGCTACATTCAAAGTAGGAAAACAAGATTATGTTTTTTCTATATCACAACCACCTATTTTGGGAGGATTATTAGGTGTTTTTGGAAAGTGGGTAAAGCATGCTAAGTATATATATAATATCCAAGACTTTAATCCAGAACAAACTATGGTAATTGGATATAGTAAAAATAAGCTAATTATGAAATTAATGATGAGTTTAGATAAATTCAGTTGTCGTAGGAGTGATTTGATTATTACTGTAGGAAGAGATTTAGCCGAAACAATTCATAAAAGATTCAAGAATAAAAAAATACCGAAAACGATTGTAATAAATAATTGGATTAACGAAAAAGAAATTTATCCATTAAAAGAAGATAATGAAGAAGTAGAAAAATTTAAGAGAAAATATAATTTGCAAAATAAATTCATCTTTATGTATTCTGGAAATATTGGGCTATATTATGATTTAGAAGGTATTTTTAAAGTGTTAGAAAAGATAAAATCAGGGATAAAAACAAAAGAAGGCAAAGAAGTGGTTTTTGCATTTGTTGGGGATGGAACAATCTTACAAGATTTGAAAAAATATAAAGAAGAAAAAAATATGGATAATGTAATATTTATTCCATACCAAGATAAAAAAGATTTGATATATAGTTTGAATACAGCAGATGTTCATTGGTGTGTAAATGCAAAAGGAATAAAAGGTGTTTCTTGTCCGTCAAAATACTATGGGATTGCAGCAGTTGGAAAACCAATATTAGGAGTGTTAGAGAGAGAAACGGAAATACAATTGTTAATAGAGAAAACAAAAGGAGGATTGATTTCTGTTCCAGAAGACTATGGTTTTCTCGAAAAAAACATCAAATGGTTTATCGATAATGCGAATAGTACTGAATTACACGAGATGGGTAAAAGAAATAGAACATACTTAGTAGATAACTTAACTAAGGATATCTCCATTAATAAATATAAAGAAGAAATATTAAAATTATAGAAATTGATAACAGGAGCTAGCAATGAAGATAGTACAAATCAATACTTTTCCCAATAAGTCAACTGGCAATATTATGATGAATATCCATAAGAAATTAATTGAGAATAATATTGAATCTTATGTTGTATGGGGAAGAGGAAAAAAAGCAAAGGATAATACAGAAATATATATGAATGACAAACTAGGAGTGTATTTGCATGGACTTTACACTAGAATTACCGATAAAGCAGGATTTGCTTCTAAAAGAGCAACAAAAAAACTTTTGCAAAAATTAGATGTGATAAGACCAGACATTATACATTTGCATAATTTGCATGGATATTATATAAATATAGAAATGCTATTTAATTATATTAAAAGAAATAATATAAAGGTAGTATGGACATTACATGACTGTTGGGCTTTTACAGGGCATTGTGCTTATTTTGATATGGTTAATTGTGAAAAATGGAAAAGTGAGTGCCGTAATTGTGAATTAAAAAATACATATCCAAAAACATCAATTATTGACAATTCTAGTAGCAATTATTATAATAAGAAAAAACTTTTTAATAATGTAGAGGACATGCAAATAATATCAGTATCGAAATGGTTAGAAAATAAAATAAAAAGCTCGTTTTTGGAAAAGCATAAAATTTTAACAATACAAAATGGAATAGATATAAATGTTTTTAAACCTACTGAAAGTGTTATAAGAGAAACATATAATTTACAAGGAAAAAAGGTAATATTGGGCGTTGCCAGTGAATGGACAAAAAGAAAGGGGCTTGAAGATTTTATAAAATTAAGCCAAATAATAACAGACGAATACCAGATCATTTTAATAGGATTAAACAAAAAACAAATTAAGCAAGTGCCTAATAATATAATACCATTAGAAAGGATGAAAAGTATAGAAGAACTTGTAGAATACTATTCTATAGCGGATGTTTATTTCAATGCAAGTGTAGAAGAAACCTTTGGAATGACTACAATAGAAGCAATGGCTTGTAAAACACCTGTAATTGTATATAATGCTACAGCTTTACCAGAAGTAGTCACCGAAGACACGGGATTTGTTATAGAACCACACAACATAGAAAAAGTATGGAAAAAAATCGAATTAATATGCGAAAATAAAATATTTAATAAGAAAAATATTAGAAAAAATGCAGAAAAGTATAATAAGGAAGAGGTATTTGAAAAATATATAAATGTATACAAGTCTATGATATGAAAATGGGAGAGAAATCTATGAAAGATAAAATAGTAAATAGATTTAATCTTGCAACTCTAGTTGTAATTTTAACGTTTTTAAATGGTATAATAAAACCAGAAATGATGCTTGTCATTGAAATTTTAGTTTTATTAATACAGCTAAAAAAAATAAAAGTAAATAAATATTTTATGATAGGATCACTAGTATTAGTGTTACATGGATTAATAAATTGTTTTATAGGAAATGATACTTTAATACTAATGTCAAAACAATTAATAGGAATAGTAATAACTTTTACATTTTACTACTCATTTGCTAATAGTGAAAATTTAAAAGAAATTGTAAAATTGTATGTACAATGTTCGGTAATTATAGCAGTAATTGCAATATTACAACAAATTGCAAAGCTAATAGGGTTAACAGTAATATATGATTTAAGGTGGCTTATCCCAAATCAATTAGCACCAGTACATTCTCTATATAGATCAGTAGCAATATTTACAGAACCATCGGAATGTGCATTAATATTATTACCAACGGTTTTTTTATCTATATATTATTGGCTAGGTAAAAATAGAGTAAAATTACAAGGCATTATAAATAAACCAATTTCAATAATAGTAGTTCTTGGATATATATTTACATTTTCGTCTGCAGGTTATATCGGAGTGATTTTTACATTTATAGCGATATGTTTTGAATATAGAAGAGAATGGAAAAAAATGTTATTTATTATTATAACAATTATTATTATAATTGTACTATTGTATTCAACTCTTTCTGTTTTTCGAATAAGAGTAAATGACACTATTAGTTCAATTATGAATAGATCAGACAAAATAGAAAAAAATAATTTAAGTACGCAAACAATAAGTATTAATGCTAAAATTGCAATATACAATCTACAGAATACTTTATTTTTAGGAGGTGGTATTGGTTCCCATCTGATTGCTTACAATAAATATATTAACAATCTAAATGTAAGCGATGTTGAAATATTATTGAACAAGGAAGATGCTAATTCATTATTGTTAAGAATTATATCAGAATTAGGAATTATAGGAATATTAATGACTATTGCGTTCTTTTATTATAATAAATGTAAAAATAAGACAACATTAGGTTATGTAATAAACCTCATGTGCATAGTATATTTTCTTTTAAGACTATTAAGATATGGGCACTATTTTAATGATGGTTTATGGTTAGTTGTAGTATTATATATGATAACTGCAAAAAATAATATAGAGTAAGTGAAGGGGAAAATATGAAAATATCAATTATTACAATAACATATAATAGTGAAAAGACTATAGAAGAAACAATACTAAGTATTATAAGTCAAAACTATCAAAACATTGAGTATATAATTATTGATGGAGGTTCTAAAGATAATACTTTAAATATAATTAATAAATATAAAACCAAGATTAGCAAAGTAATATCAGAACCAGATAATGGTATTAGTGATGCATTTAATAAAGGAATTAGAGAGGCTACGGGGGATATCATAGGAATTATTAATTCAGATGATATTCTGAATATAGATACGTTAAATGAATTAAATAATATTATAGAAAAAGAACCAGATTATGATGTATATTATGGTAATGGTATTATATTTGATGATAAAAGAAATCACGTATATAAGCCCAATAATAAAATAGAAGATATATTAAAATATATGTTTATATGTCACCCAGCAACATTTGTAACAAAGTCTGCATATGAAAGATATGGTTTATTTGATATATCATATAAGTGTGCGATGGACTTTGAATTATTATCTAGAATGTACATAAATGGAGCAAAGTTCAAATATTTTGATTATGAATGTACATGGTTTAGATTAGGAGGAGCAAGCAAAAAAAAGTCAGATTTAACTAAAACAGAAAGTATAAAAATAGTCATTAGGAATGGAATAGATGAAAAACAAGCAATTAAATACTTTAATAAAATTATGCAAAAAGAAAAATATATTGAATTTGCTAGAAAAATAGGAATAGAAAATCTATTAAGGAAAATAGTTAAAAAACAAGAAAAGTCAAAGGGCTTTTCTAAGTGGTATTTAAATTTTAAAGATCAACTAGAAACAAAGGGGTAAATGATGAAAAAAATAAAAGTTTTATATGTGCATCATGCAGAATCAGAAGCAGGTGCACCGAGAAGTTTAGCTTTTTTAATTGATAATTTAGATAAAGACAAATATGAACCATATGTTCTTATCTCATTTGACTATGAAGGAAATAAAAAATTGTTTGAAGGTGTTGGAGCAAAAGTTATATACAAGCCTTTAATGGGACCATGGCATGGTAGTACTGTTTCGGGAATGTCATTAGGAATGTTGTATTTTAATTTAAAACATGCAATTCCTACATATTATAAAATGTTTGATGTATTGAAAGAAGTAAAACCAGATTTAGTACATCTTAATAGTACTTGTTTATTTATAGTTGCAAAAGCTGTAAAAAAGAGTGATAGCAATATTCCAGTAGTTTGCCATGTTAGAGAACCATTATTACCAAATTATTGGGGTGATATTTTAAGAAGAAATATTGAGAAATATGTTGATTATTTTGTTGCTATAGAAAAATATGATATAAATTCTTTAAAAACAAACAAAAGGTATGAAGTTATAAATAATTTTGTAGATTTTAATGTATATAATTCTAAAGTAAAATCAAGCATACTGCATGAAGAACTCCACATAGATGAAAAACATAAGATTTTACTGTATTTGGCTCGTATATCTCCAGAAAATGGGGCATTAGAGATGATAAAAGCTATAGAAGATCTGTTGAAGAAAAGAAAAGACATACATTTATGCTTAGTTGGAGCACGTTTGCAATGTAGAACAGAATATCAAGATAAAGTAATGAAAATTAGTGAAAAATATGAAAATATACATATATTATCATTTAGAAAAGATATTCCTGAGATTATAGCATCAAGCGATGTCTTGATTACGCCTTTTAAAGAACCACATTTTGCAAGAAGTATTATTGAGGCTGCAGCAATGGGGGTTCCAGCAATAGGGTCAGATATTGGTGGAATTCAAGAATTAATTATAAACAACAAAACGGGTTATCTTATAGAAAATAATGATAATAATGCATTAAAAGAAAAATGCGAATTTTTAGTTGATAACGATGGAGTAAGAAGAAAATTTGGACAAAATGCTGAAGAGTATGCAAAGGAAAATTTTGAAGCAATTAAAAATTCAAAAAGAACTTTTGAGATATATGATAAATTACTAAATAAGTAGAGGTGTAAAATTGAGAAAAAGAGTTATAGTTTATCCATCCATAGAAAAATCTACAAATTTTTATATAAGAAATCTGTACAAGACGATAAAAAAAGATTACAATGTTGTAGGTTATAATGAAATTAAAGAAAAAATTGGAAAGTTAAAAGGTGATATATATCACTTTAATTGGATTGAAAGTATTAATCAAAAAAAAGATTACTTGAAAAAGAAAATATTGATTATTTTATTAAAGCTTTTAAATAAAAAAATAATATGGACTGTACATAACAATATGCCACATGAGATAAAAGATCAAAAACAAACAATAGACTTTATGAAATTTATGGCTAAAAAAGCAGACAGAGTACATGTTTTATGCAAAGAAACAGTTAATAGTGAATACTTAAAAAAATATAGAGAGAAAATTGTATATATACCACATGGGGATTATATAGGTAATTATGCCAAAAGTAGAGTAGATATACATGAAAGATATAAAATAGATAAAGAAAAGAAAATTATATTATTTATTGGGCAAGTTAGAAAATATAAAAACATTGAATTATTAATTAAAGTATTTAAAAATTCATATATAGAAAATAATAATTGTGTACTATTGATATGTGGAAATTGCAATGACGAAGAATACAAAAAAGAGTTACAAGAAATTTCAACTCCAAATGTGTTTTTTGACTTTAAATTTATAAAAGATGAAGAAATGGAAAGCTATTTAAGAAATTCAGAAATAATTGTTGCACCATATAACAAACAGAGTTCTTTAAATTCTGGGACTTTATGGATGGCAATGTCTTATAAAAAAACAATGATGTTACCATTGATAGGATGTGTTAAGGATATAAGAAACTATGATGACTTTTTATATGTATATGATTATAATAATCAAGATGATCATTATCAGAAATTATTAAATTGCATGAGAAAATTAAATAGTGATATGAAAAACAATGAAAAAAATTTATTGGAAAAAGGAAATTTGGCATACAAATATATACTAAATAGTCAATCTTGGAAGAAACAATCTAAGGATTGGATAAATTTATATAAGTTTTGAAGGAGGATATGATATATGTTTAAGCTAAAAGAAAAAATAAAGTCGATGAAATGTATGGAAGGAATACTTTTTTATAGGAGATATAAGATAGATAGTAATTTGAAAAAAATATTAAAGTCGTATGATAATCAAAATATAGTTTTATTTGAAGAAAGAAGAGGAGATTTAAATAAAGATAAAAGCATTTATCATATAAAAATAGATGATGCTAAATGGCGGTTTTTTTGCATGTTGGTGGTGGGGATTGCACGAATTATATTTTGCAGATAAATTTAATTTGATTCCTGTTATCGATTGGACAGATAAAAATGCTTACTATGAAGAAAATGGTATAGAAGGAGTAAAAAATCCATTTGAATATTTTTTTGAGCAAGTTTCAAGTATTAGCATTGAAGATGTAAATAAGAGTAATAAGGTTTATAATATCTTAAATGTAAGAACAAAAGAACGAAATACTTACCTTTTTAAGGAAAATATTTTAGAATTAGTGAAAATTAATAAGAAATATATGAAATTAAAAGAAAATGTAAAAGAAAACATTTCGAAAGATATTAAGGAATTATTAAAAAATAAGAAAACTTTAGCAGTTCATGTAAGAGGCGTGGAATGGGGAAATGTAAAGGGACATCCAATTCCATTAACACTCGAGAAGTACACAGAGGAAATTGATAAAGCAATGGAAATAGGAAGATTTGAACAAATATTTCTTGCTACTGATAGTGATGATACGATAGAATACTTATCTAATAAATACAATGGAAAGATAGTATTTTATAGTGATATAGCTCGTGCTAGTAAAGGAAGTAAAACTTTAGCCTTATTTGACACTACAATACAAAGAGAAAATAATCACTATTTATTAGGGATGGAAGTTTTACGTGATATGATGACCTTAGCTTTTTGTCAAGGGCTAATTGCAGGACTTTCAAATATAAGTATTGCAGCTGAAATTACGAAATTAAGCAATGATGAAGAATATGACTACAAATATATATTTGAACAAAAAATTAATCAAAATGGGATATCTTCAAAGAAAGCTGTTGATAAAATGAAAAAAGGAAAATTTAATAGAGGATAGGAGAAACATATGAAATATTTAATTTTGGGTGCAGGTCCTGCAGGGCTTACTTTTGCAAATAAATTAAAAGAAAAGGGAGAAAAAAACTTTTTAGTACTTGAAAAAGAAAATGAAGTAGGAGGGCTATGTCGTTCTACTGATGTAGATGGAGCGCCATTTGATATAGGAGGAGGACACTTTTTAGATGTTAGAAGACCGAAAGTTAATGAATTTCTTTTTCAGTTTATGCCAGAAAAGGAGTGGAATTTGTATGATAGAGATAGTAGAATAGAAGTAAATGGCAATGAAATTAGTCATCCAATTGAAGCAAATATTTGGCAGATGAAACTAGAAGACCAAGTAGAATATTTAAAATCAATTGCAGTAGCAGGATGTAATACGGGGATTGATATGCCAAAGAGATTTACAGATTGGATTTATTGGAAATTAGGAAATAAAATTGCTGAAGATTATATGATTCCGTATAATCAAAAAATGTTTAATAAAGAATTAGACCAATTAGGAACATATTGGTTAGAAAAATTACCCAATGTCAGTTTTGAAGAAACACTTCTTTCTTGCTTAACTAAAAAGGCATATGGAAAACAACCAGGACATGCTCAGTTCTATTATCCTAAAAAGTATGGATATGGAGAATTATGGCTACGTATGGCTAAAAATATAGAAAACAATATTAAATATAATAAAGACATAAAATCAATTGATTTTAATACTAAAACAGTAACAACTAATGATAATAAAAAATTTAAGGCAGACATTATTATAACAACAATACCATGGTTAGAATTTATAAATATTGAGGGAATGCCAGAAGAAATAAAAGGCTCAATTAAAGAATTAAAATACAGTTCAATTCAAACTAAATACTATCCGAATAACATAGATACAAAGGCACATTGGATTTACTATCCTGATCCAAATTTGCCATATCATAGAGTACTAGTAAGACATAACTTTTGTGATAATAGTAAGGGGTATTGGACGGAAACAAATTCTGAAAGAATAGGAATGGAAGAAGAAGATAGTTATTCGTACTTAAATAAATATGCTTATCCATTAAATACAATTAATAAACCTAAAATAATGAAAGAATTACTAGAGTGGTGTGAAACCAAAAAAGTATATGGACTAGGAAGATGGGGGGAACATCAGCATTATAATTCAGATGTAACTGTTGAACGAGCAATGCAATTGGCTGAAAGAATGACAAATTAAAAAAATATTGAAAGGAAGCAAAATGGAAAAAACAAAATCATTAAAACTAAATATGGTTTTAAATGCTATTAAAGGATTACTGTCTATAGTATTTCCATTACTTTCATTTCCGTACGTTTCAAAAATACTAGGAGTTGAAGCTTTAGGAAAATATAACTTTGCATATTCAGTAATAACATATTTTATATTATTAGCAGGACTTGGAATTAATACGTATGCTGTTAGAGAAGGTGCTAGATATAGGGATGATAAAGATAAACTAAATAAATT
Source organism: uncultured Clostridium sp. (assembly GCA_948436025.1). Taxonomy (GTDB): domain Bacteria; phylum Bacillota; class Clostridia; order TANB77; family CAG-508; genus RGIG8482. Next base: position 44,774 of record CAOJHH010000001.1, read on the forward strand.
AGCTAATCAAATATTTAGTATAAATATGATTGCCACAATAATTTCATACATATTATTGTTTACCCTAATGCTAATTGTACCTAAATTTCATGAATATGCAATACTATTAATAATATTGTCTTTTCAAATAGTGTTTGGAACAATAGGGATTGAATGGCTATATACAATATATGAAAATTATATGTATATAACTATTAGAAGTATAGTATTTCAAGTAATATCTCTACTAGCATTATTTATATTTGTAAAAACTGAGAAAGATATAAATATGTATGCGTTAATTACAGTACTTGCAAGTGTTGGCTCAAATATATTAAATTATATACATTCAAGGCACTACTGTAAAGTAAAATTTACTCATAATTTGGAATTATCAAAACATATAAAACCGATATTAATATTATTTGCAATGAATGTAACAGTTTCGATATATGTTAGTTCTGATACAACAATTTTAGGTTTTTTATCAGGAGAATATGCAGTAGGTATTTATGCAGTTTCAACGAAAATATATACAATAATAAAGAGAGTCTTACAATCTGTTTTGGCAGTTTCGATTCCTAGACTAGTATCATTTTTGGGAAAAAATAATATGGAACAATTTACTAAATTGGCAAGTGAAATATATAAAACTCTATTTACCATAGTATTACCAGCTATGATAGGAATCATAGTGTTAAGTAAAGAAATAATATTAATTGTTTCAGATGAAACTTATATTGAAGCAACAGCGTCATTAATATTATTAAGTATATCGTTAATTTTTGTGTTTGCAGCATACTTTTGGAGTCAATGTGTTTTAATTCCATTCAAAAAAGATAAAATTGTGTTAAAGGCTACCATTGTAAGTGCTATTGTAAATATTGTTCTGAACCTTATCATGATTCCAATATGGCATCAAAATGCAGCTGCTGTAACAACAATAATTGCTGAAGCTATAGTATTTATATGGTGTATGTTTAAAGCAAGAAAAATAGTTAAAGTGGAAGGTGTTTTTAAATTAATATTAAAAGTATTAGTAGGATGTTTAGGAATAGTGGCAACAGTATTTTCTTTAAAACTGTTCATTAGAAATGTCACTATTTATACAATAATTTCAGTAGTTACATCTGTAATAGTATATGGAATTATAGAAATTTTGTTAAAGAATGAGGTTGTGTTTTCTATAAAAGAAAAGCTAAAAAATAAAATAGTAAAAATTGAACAAAAGACGGTTTAATATGAATATATTGGGTTACAGATTTGACATATGATGTAATAGTTTATATAATTAGAGCATATTAAAATGCAATAAATTAAATAAGAGTTAGGAGAGATAAAAATGAAAAAAGCATTAATTACAGGAATTACAGGACAGGATGGGTCATACTTAGCAGAATTTTTATTAGAAAAAGGGTATGAGGTACACGGAATAGTACGTCGTGTATCAATATCAAATACAGGAAGGATAGACCACTTAATAAGAAAAAATTTAATAACACTACACGATGGAGATTTATCCGATTCATCAAGTATTATAAAAATAGTAAAGGAAGTAGAACCAGATGAAATCTACAATTTAGCAGCACAAAGCCATGTAGGGACAAGCTTTGATGCAGCAGAATATACAGGAGATATTGATGCATTAGGCGTTTTAAGAATATTAGAAGCCGTTCATATTTTAAAGCTAGATCAGAAATGTCGTATCTATCAAGCATCAACTTCTGAACTATATGGAAAAGTGGAGGCTTGTCCACAAAGTGAAACAACACCGTTTCATCCATATAGTCCATATGCTGTTGCAAAACAATATGGTTTTTGGATTACGAAGGAATATCGTGAAGCATATAATATGTTTGCTTGTAATGGAATTTTATTTAACCATGAATCAGAACGTCGTGGAGAAAATTTTGTTACTCGAAAAATAACCTTAGCGGCAGGAAGAATAGCAGAAGGATTACAAGAATATTTAGAATTAGGAAATTTAGATTCTCTAAGAGATTGGGGTTATGCAAAAGACTATGTTGAGTGTATGTGGTTAATATTACAACACGATACACCAGAAGATTTTGTAATTGCAACTGGGGTACAACATACTGTTCGTGATTTTACCGAAAGAGTATTTAAAGAAAACGGAATTATCATTCGTTGGGAAGGACAAGGGTTAGAGGAAAAAGGATATGATGCTAAAACTGGTAAAATGCTAGTTTGTGTTAATCCAAAATGGTTTAGACCAACCGATGTTGTAAATTTATTAGGGGATCCAACAAAAGCAAAAACAGTATTAGGATGGAATCCTCAAAAAACAAGTTATGAAGAATTAATTCATATCATGGCAACAAATGACCGTGAGCTTGCCAAACGTGAAGCAATGTTTCAAAAATAACTAGAAACAAGGAAGGAAGGGGAAAGATGGAGAAAAATTCAAAAATATATGTAGCAGGACATAGAGGTATGGTAGGGTCTGCAATTATAAGAGAATTAAATAGACAAGGATATACGAATATTATTACACGTACACATATTGAATTAGATTTACGTCGCCAAGAAGCGGTGGAAAAATTTTTTGAGGAAGAAAAACCAGAATATGTTTTCTTGGCAGCTGCAAAAGTTGGTGGAATTGTTGCAAACCAAGAAGCATTAGCAGATTTTATGTATGATAATATGATATTAGAAATGAATGTAATTCATTCTGCTTGGAAGAATGGGTGTAAGAAATTAGAATTTTTAGGTTCTTCTTGTATTTATCCTAAAATGGCACCACAACCAATGAAAGAAACTTGTTTACTTACAAGTGAATTAGAAAAAACAAATGAAGCCTATGCCTTGGCTAAAATTTCAGGGTTAAAATATTGTGAATATTTGAATAGACAATATGGAACAGATTATATTAGTCTTATGCCAACAAACCTTTACGGACCAAACGACAACTATCATCCAACCCATAGCCATGTGTTACCAGCATTAATTCGTCGCTTTCACGAAGCGAAAGAAAATAATCTTCCATCTGTAACTTGTTGGGGAGATGGTACACCATTAAGAGAATTCTTATATGTAGATGATTTAGCTAATTTATGTGTATTTTTAATGAACCATTATAGTGGAAACGAAACAGTAAATGCAGGAACAGGAAAAGAAATTACAATAAAAGCATTAACAGAGTTAGTAGCAAAAGTAATTGGATATAATGGTGAAATTTTATGGGATACAAGTAAGCCAAATGGAACACCAAGAAAGTTACTAGATGTGACAAAAGCAACAAATTTAGGTTGGACCTATAAAACAGAATTAGAAGATGGAATTAAACTAGCATATGAAGATTTTTTGAATAATCCAATGCGTGCGGAAAGATAAGTAGAAAGAAGGAAATGTTGTGAATGTTATTTTATTATCAGGTGGTTCAGGAAAGCGATTGTGGCCATTATCCAATGACATACGATCAAAGCAGTTTATAAAGATATTTAGAAATGAGCAAGGCGAGTACGAATCTATGCTACAACGTATGTACAAAAATATAAAAAAGATTAATAATCAATCAATTATCACAGTAGCAACATCAAAATCACAAGTTTCAACCATTCATAATCAAATAGGAAATGAGGTTGGAATTTCAATTGAACCATGTCGAAAAGACACATTCCCAGCAATAGCATTAGCAACAGCCTATTTACATGATGTAAAAAAAGTAGATTTAGATGAAACAGTAGTGGTTTGTCCAGTAGATCCTTATGTTGAACATGAATATTTTGAAGCTTTAGAAAAGTTAAGCAAATTAGCTAAATGCAAAGAATATAGTTTATCACTAATGGGAATAAATCCTACATATCCAAGTGAAAAATATGGATACATTATCCCAGAGAATACAGAAGAAATAAGCAAAGTAAAAATGTTTAAAGAGAAACCAAATGTAGAATTAGCTAAAAACTATATTAAGCAAGGAGCTCTTTGGAATGGTGGGATTTTTGCATATAAACTAGGTTATGTCTTAAATATTGCACATCAGTTAATTGATTTTAAAGATTATGATGATTTATATAGTAAATATGAAACATTAAAGAAAATAAGCTTTGATTATGCTGTTGTCGAAAAAGAAGAAAAAATCCAAGTTATGCGATTTAATGGACAATGGAAAGATTTAGGAACATGGAATACCTTAACAGAAGCTATGGATGAAGAAATCATTGGTAAAGGTATTAAAAACGAACAGTGTAAAAATATACATATTATTAACGAGTTGAATGTTCCCATTTTATGTATGGGATTAAAGGATGCAGTAGTAGCAGCAAGTGCAGAAGGAATATTAGTGTCAGATAAGGAACAATCTAGCTATATAAAACCATATGTAGAGAAGATTAACCAACAAGTTATGTTTTCGGAAAAATCTTGGGGAAGTTATCGTGTAATTGATATTCAAGAAGAGAGTTTGACCATACTTGTTACATTAAATTCAGGAAGTTGTATGAAATATCATAGTCACGATTTTAGAGATGAGGTTTGGACTGTTATATCAGGAACAGGAAAAACGATTGTAGATGGAATAAAAAAAACAGTAAAAGCAGGAGATATTATTACAATGAAGGCAGGTTGTAAACATACAATTATTGCTGAAACAGAATTAAAAGTAATTGAAGTGCAGTTAGGCAAGGAAATAAATGTAAATGATAAGCACAAATTTGAATTTGAAGAACAAGGTACGAAATAGATAATACAATAATTGAGGAAGAAGGAAAAAATATGAAAATAGCAGTAGCAGGAACAGGCTATGTAGGATTATCAATTGCAACATTATTAAGTCAACGCAATGAAGTTGTTGCATTAGATATCATTCCAGAAAAAGTGCAAATGATTAATAATCATATTTCACCAATAAGAGATAAAGAAATAGAAGATTTCCTAAGAAATAAAAAGTTAAATTTAAGGGCAACGACAGATTATAAAGAAGCATTTGAAGATGCAGAATATATTGTTATAAGTACACCAACAAATTATGATGATCAACAAAATTATTTTGATACGTCTAGTGTTGAAGACATTATAAAGAAAGTAATTAGCATGAACATAAATACAACAATGGTTGTAAAATCAACAATACCAGTTGGTTTTATTAAAAACGTAAAAGAAAAATATAAGATAGATAATATCATGTTTTCTCCAGAATTTTTAAGAGAAGGACAAGCATTATATGATAATCTATATCCATCAAGAATTATAGTAGGAGAAAAAAGTAAAAGAGCCGAAAAATTTGCAAATTTACTAAAAGAAGGAGCTTTGAAAAAGGACATTACAATTAAATACATGGACAGCACAGAAGCAGAAGCAGTGAAATTATTTGCAAATACATATTTAGCACTAAGAGTTTCTTATTTTAATGAACTAGATACATATGCAGAAATTAATAATTTAAATGCGAGAGATATCATTGAAGGAGTAGGATTAGATCCAAGAATTGGTACACACTATAATAATCCATCTTTTGGATATGGTGGATATTGCTTACCAAAGGATACAAAACAATTATTAGCGAATTATAAAGATGTTCCACAGAATTTGATTGAAGCAATTGTAAAAGCAAATCAAACACGTAAAGATTTTATTACAGCAGAAGTTTTAAGGGATAATCCTGAAGTTATTGGAATATATCGATTAACAATGAAAGCAGGTTCTGATAATTTTAGATCAAGTGCAATCCAAGATATTATTAACAATTTAAAAGAACAGAACAAGAAAATTATTATCTATGAACCAACATTGAAAGAAGATAGTTTTAATGAGTGTGAGATTGAAAAAGATTTAGAAAAATTTAAAGCGAATACGTCAATTATAATGGCAAATAGATTGGAAAAGGAATTAGAAGATGTAAAAGAAAAAGTATATACAAGAGATATATATAGTAAAGATTCATAAAGATAGAAGGTGGAAAATTTGAAAAAAGCAATTTTGTCTATAATAATACTAATTTTCGCTATTCTATGGGCAGTAGGAATATACAAGCTATCCAGTATGAACACACAAAACTCCAATGGAAAAAGCACAGATATCATTGCAATCTTTATTGAAGATACGCTAGAGGTAACAAATGAATATGGAATAACCAATTCTCATCCAACCAATTCAAAACTGGCACGTGTATCGCAATTAATTAATGCACCAATGAGAAAAGTAATGCATGCATCAGTATATTTAGTATTAGCATTTCTTGCAATTGTTTTCTTTAATGTTTTAATGAATAATAAACATTATTGGATTGCATTAATCTTAACATTAATAATAAGTATCGGTTTTGCAGTATCAGATGAAATTCATCAAACATATGTAAGTGGAAGAACAGGGCAATTTTTGGATGTAGTGATTGATTCGATTGGGGCACTAGTGGGAATTTTTATTTACACAACATATTATATTGTTTACAAAAATGGATATAAAAAGGGAATTACAGAAAGAAACGAAGAATAGTATGAAATACACCCCCTAAAGTAGACACAAAATAGAAAGCAGTGTATACTTTAAGGGGTATTTTAGAAAAAGGAGATTGATAACTAATGAAAATTTTAATCACAGGAGCAAATGGAATGCTTGCAAAAGCAGTTCAAAATGAGTTAAAAAACGAAGAATTAATTCTAACCGATGTAGCCGAGTTGGATATTACAAATATCGATATGGTAAGAAAGTTCGTAGAAGAAAACAAACCACAGTACATTATAAATTGTGCAGGTTATACTGCAGTTGATAAAGCAGAGAAACAAGAAGAAATAGCTAGAAAAGTAAATGCTTTAGGACCAAAGAATTTAGCTATTGTAGCAAACGAGGAAAATGTTACATTAATTCATATTAGTACAGATTATGTCTTTAGTGGAACAAAGGCAATTGAAGAACCGTATACCGAAATGGATGAAAAAGCACCAGAGTCTGTATATGGTACCACAAAGCTAGAGGGAGAAAATGCGATTGTGGATAGTTGTTTCCAATACTACATATTCCGTACTGCATGGCTATACGGAGATGGAAATAACTTCGTAAGAACCATGCTAAAACTAGGCAAGGAAAAAGAACAAATTAATGTTGTATCTGACCAACATGGAAGCCCAACCTATGCTGTTGACCTTGCAAGTATTATTCGTCAAGCAATAGCTAAACAAATCCCATATGGTATATACCATGCCACAAATTTAGGCTATACCACATGGTACGAATTCACCAAGCAAATATTTGAAAAGGCAAATATTTCTTGTAAAGTAAATCCAGTAACTTCGGAAGAATTTGCAAGTGCTGCAAAACGTCCTAAAAATTCAAAATTATCGAAAGACAAGTTGTTAAAGGAAGGAATTGAAATACCAACTTATGAAGATGCATTGAACCGATATTTGAAAATAGAATTGAATAAGGAATAAATATGGAAAAGAAAAAAGTACGTAACTCAAATTTGGAATTATTAAGAATTGTAAGTATGATTTTAATTATTATGCACCATTATGTTGTGCATGGGCAATTCGTATGGGAAATGACAACGGTTAATAAAATAATGTTAGATATACTATCATTGGGTGGTAAGTTAGGTGTTAATTGTTTTGTATTAATTACAGGATACTTTATGGTTCAGTCGAAAATGAACATAAAGAAATTGATAAAAATTATTCTAGAAATTGTATTTTATTCAACATCGATATACATTATTTTTACTTGCTTTAATATAATACCATTTACATTTAGCGGAATAATAAATTCAATATTTGCAATTACACAAAACGCATATTGGTTTGGAACAACATATGTTATATTATATGTATTAATACCATTCATAAACCAATCAATAAGCAGTTTTAATGAAAAGCAACATCGATATTTATGTTTTACATTAGTAGTAATATTTTCAATTATACCAACAATTACAACTCGCAATTTTGAATTTTCGCATGTAATTTGGTTTGTTACTTTGTACTATATAGCAGGCTACATACGAAAATACCCTAATAAATACACAGAAATAATGGCAAAGAATGTGAAATATAGTGGAATGATAATTCTTTTTATGATAATTACGACAATAGGGTTTAATTTGCTAACAGCAGTTAACCCAGATGCAAAGTATTATATAACATACTTTGGAATTGTAAATAGTCTGCCATTATTAATATTATCCATAACATTATTTATCGTATTTAAAAATATGAAGTTAAAGCAAAGTAAAGTGCTTAATTTAATAGCAAGTTCTACATTTGGAGTTTATTTAATACATGATAATCTCTATATGAGGGATTTTCTATGGGTAAAAGTATTAAAGAATAATACATATGCTACATCACCATATTTGATGATTCATTTTGTGTTTAGTGTAATTGCTTTATTTGTTGTATGTACGATTATTGACCAAATTCGTATGCGAATAATTGAAAAAAGAGTAGTTGATAAATTGATAGACAAACTATATAATATTTATAATAAACAGAAATTGAAAAAACAAAATAATACGATAAAAGTAGAAAAAGTATTAGAATTAAAATAGGAGAATAACAATGAAAAATCGTAAAGGAATTATTTTAGCAGGTGGAAGTGCAACAAGGTTATATCCACTTACTCTTGCCATATCAAAACAAATCATGCCAGTGTACGACAAACCAATGATTTACTACCCATTATCTGTCTTAATGGAAGCCAATATTCGTGAAGTGCTTATTATTTCTACCCCAAGAGATATTGTAACGTTTCAAGAGCTTCTTGGTGATGGCTCCAAATGGGGCATGCAGTTTTCGTATAAGGTGCAAGAAAAGCCAAGAGGGCTTGCAGAGGCTTTTATTTTGGCAGAGGAGTTTATTGGAGAAGATAATGTTGCTATGATTTTAGGGGACAATATGTTCTATGGACATAACTTATGCAAATTACTAAAACGTGCCAATGAGCGAGACGAAGAAGCAACCATATTTGGCTATTACGTAAAAGACCCATCTGCCTATGGGGTGGTGGAGATTAACCAAGATGGACATGCGGTTTCGATTGAAGAAAAGCCAGAAATTCCAAAATCGCATTACGCAGTACCGGGGCTATATTTCTACACAAATGATGTAGTAAACATTGCTAAAAATGTAAAACCATCGGCAAGAGGGGAGTTGGAAATCACTTCGATTAACGAAGAATACATGAAACAAGGAAAGCTAAAAGTAGAAAAGCTAGGTCGTGCAATGACATGGTTCGATACTGGTACACATGATTCCTTATTAGAAACAGCAAGTTTTGTACAAACCATTGAAAAAAGACAGGGGATGCAAATTTGTTGCCCAGAGGAAATTGCCTTTCGTAAGGAATGGATTACGCCAGAGCAGTTATCTTTATTAGCCGAAAAATTCATGAAAACAGAATATGGAAAATTTTTAAAAGATTTAGCAGAAAACAAAATAGGAGAAGAGTAAAATGGGAAAATTTAAAAAAACAGAAACAAGTATTGAAGGAGTATACATTATTGAACCAACAGTATTTGGAGATGATAGAGGATATTTCATGGAGACCTATTCCAAAGCAGAATTTGAAAACATCGGGCTACATTATGACTTCGTACAAGACAATCAATCCAAATCCAAAAAAGGAGTATTAAGAGGCTTACACTTCCAAAAAGAAAACACACAAGCCAAATTAGTACGAGTACTAAAAGGCGAAGTATTTGATGTAGCAGTAGACCTAAGACCAAACAGCAAAACCTATGGCAAATGGGAAGGAGTTATTCTATCCGAAGAAAATAAAAAGATGTTTTTAATTCCAAAAGGCTTTGCACATGGCTTCCTAGTCCTATCTGAAGAAGCAGAATTCACCTACAAATGTGATGACATCTATAACCACGACGCAGAAGGTGGACTAGCATGGAATGACAAAGACGTAGCCATCAACTGGCCACTAGGAAACATAAAAGAAGACGATCTAATCACCTCAGAAAAAGACACAAAATGGCCAACCCTAAACGAATTAAGAAAAACCAATTTATTTCAAAATCTAACGTAAAAAACACAAAAGAAATTCCAACGCCATAAAAAATGGCAAACACTAGCGTGAGCCCCGTAATGGGATTAATTTTTGTAATGAAGACCCGACAGCCCTTTGAGGCGGGGGAATACCCGTGAGCTTGGAGGGCGAAATGAAAAAAATTAATCCCATTATGGGTCGGAAGCGGAAACCCAAACGAAAACAAAAAAGGAGAGAAAAAACATGAGTAATAACATATTAATTACCGGAGCAGCTGGATTTATTGGAGCAAATTTTGCTGAATTTTTTGTCACAAAACATCCAGAATATAACATCATCGTATTAGACAAACTAACCTATGCAGGAAACCTAAATAACCTAAAAAAAATACAAGACAAAATTACCTTCATACAAGGTGACGTTTGCGACTACACCTTTGTAAAAGACTTATTTGAAAAATACCAAATTAATGGAGTAATCCATTTCGCAGCAGAATCTCATGTAGATAATAGCATCAAAAACCCATTTATTTTTACCCAAACTAATGTAATTGGAACACATACCTTGCTAGAAGTAGCAAAACAAATTTGGGGAGAAGGAAGCCAAAACAAATTCGTCCATATTTCCACAGACGAAGTATACGGCACCCTTGGCGAAGAAGGCTATTTCACAGAAACAACACCAATTAATCCAAACAGCCCATACTCTGCCTCAAAAGCAAGCTCTGACCTAATCGCAAGAGCATATTACGAAACCTTCAAAATGAATGTAACTATTACGAATTGCTCAAATAACTATGGACCATATCAACACCATGAAAAACTAATTCCTCATATGATAAAACTAGCCATGAATAACGAAAAGCTACCAGTATATGGAGATGGCAAAAACATTCGCGACTGGCTGTATGTAGAAGACCACTGTGAAGCAATTGATATGGTATTCCATAACGGAAGAGCAGGCGAAAGATACAACATTGGCGGACATAATGAAAAAAGAAATATTGAAATTGTAAAATTAATCTTAAACCATTTACATAAACCAGAAACTATGATAGAATTTGTAGAGGATCGAAAAGGACATGACTACCGTTATGCCATCGACCCAAGCAAAATAAAGAAAGAACTAGGCTGGGAGCCAAAAACAAAATTCGAAGATGGCATTATAAAAACCATCGATTGGTACTTAGCAAACCCAGAATGGCTTAGGTAAGAGGGAAGAAAAATGATATATGACGCTCAAAACAAACTAATACCAAAAAAGAAAAAAGGAATGAATAAGTGGGTAAAAGTAGTTATTGTTATGCTCCTTATTATCATTTTGCTAGCCATTATTTTGGTAAGCAAGTTTGTAGGAGATCGTCTTTCCAAAATACATTTTAAAGATTTAGACGAAGGAAATTTAGGAATTAACACTGAGGTATATAGCGAAATAGAGGGGCTAACCAAAAAGGAATATGACCAAGTAGTAAATATCCTACTTCTTGGTTCCGATTCCAAAGATATGTCAGACCAATACGATGGAAACAGTGATGCCATTATGATTATTTCCATTAATCCAAAATTCAAAAGCATCAAATTAATTAGTATTCCACGTGATACGGCAGCAAATATTGCAGGATTTGAAAATCGATACAAAATTAATGCAGCCTTTGCAACAGGAAAAGAACAACTAGCCGTTAAAACCATAAACGAGAACTTTGGACTAAATATAAAAGAATATGTTACGGTTAATATTTCTAGCATGTATGATATTATTAATGAAATTGGTGGAGTGGAATTAGAAATTACAAAGGAAGAAATGAATTCCATTAATCATTTTGTTGATATGTTTTACAAATTTTCTGGGAAGCCAACTAAAAAAGTGACAAATTACGGAAAAGTAACATTAACCGGAGAGCAAGCAGCTGCACATGTAAAAGAAAGAGAAGCAGGCTACCGTAGTGGAACTACAGATTATGGCGATTTTGGAAGAACTAGAAGGCAAAGAGAAGTATTGGTTGCTATGCTAAATAAGATATTAACCAAAGATTTAGGCGAAATTTCTAGAATTATCGATTTAATTTTAGAACAAGTAACAACCAATATAAATGTAGGCAAATACATGGGCATGCTTCCAGAATTGGTTGCCAATAAAGATGCATATTTGAATAATCTTACCTCAGTGATGATACCGAAAAATGAGTATAGTGAAGAGATTTTAGAAAATGGAACTTTTTTATATGTGACAGATTTGGAAAAAGCAAAAAAGGATTTTATTCATTATATGTATGAGATGTAGTAAAAAAATCAGACAAACCATTTTTAATTAATATTTGAAAATTTTCCTAACAGAAAAAGTAGGATGTTAGATTTAAGCTAAAATGTAAGTAATTATATTTTAGCTTAAAATGATTACAAAACCTTTTCTTCTAAGACTTCAATACGGATTTCGTGATTATCAAGTTTTGAATTAATTTTATCGATACTTTCTTGCATAATGTCCATTTTATTCGTAAGCATAGAAATTTGTTCTAAACCAATTTGTATTTTTCGGTCGTGTTCATATTCTATTCGAGTTACGATATTTTCAATAGATTGTAAGCTAGCTTTGATTTCTTTTATATCATTATCATGTTCAGCGAATTTCTTATCATGTTTGTCAAATCTTTTGTCATATTCAGCAAATTTCTTGTCATATTCAGCGAATTTCTTGTCATATTCATCAAATCTTTTGTCATGTTCATCAAATCGTGCAAAAATCTTTTCAAAATTTTCTTGAAGTGTACTTAAAATTAATAGAGTATTCTTATCTTCCATACACATATCCTCCTTTCCATGGTTTGTCTAATTTCAGTAAAATTATAACATACCGCATTGTCAAAAAGCAACAAAAAACACAAAAAACTTTCCGACCAATTTCGACATGAAATTTTTCTAGAAACATCTTGCAAATGAGAGAGAATATCGATATAATAGACCTAATGTTATAATAAGTGGAGAAAATATGGAAGAAATTGATTTAAAGGAACTATTTGATATATTTTGGAAGAAAAAAGTATTTATTTTACTGGTAACAGTGTTATTTGCAGTTTTAGGATTTGGTTATACGAAATATGTAGTGGTACCAGAGTATGAATCTTTAACAACATTGATTTTAACCAAAAGTAATAACACAGAAAATAATACCATTACTGGAAATGATGTAACACTAAACCAACAATTAGTCGCAACTTACACAGAGCTCATTAAAACCAACAACATTATAAGAGAAGTACTAAAAAATCTTGAGGATATAAACATAGAAGAAGAGACATTACGAAACAATATAACCGTAAGATTAGTGACTTCAACACAATTAATTGAGATTTCGGTAAAAAATAGCGATCCTAAAATAGCAAAAGATTTGACCAATGAAATAGCGAAAGTGTTTATTGAAAAAGCAAAAGATATATACAAACTAGATAATCTTCAAATTGTAGATAAAGCCAAGGAGGAGGAACAACCATATAATATAAATTATAAAAAGAATATCATATTCTTTGGCATGATAGGATTTATCGTTTCAGCTGGTTTTGTGTTTATAAGAAGCTTATTAGATACTACCATTAAAAAAAGCGAAGAAGCAGAAAAAAGGCTAGGTTTAACGGTGCTAGCTTCTATTCCACAATATCATTATGAGTTAAAACAACAAGGAAATGAAAATAAAAAAGAATTAATGATAAACCAAAACCCAAAATCACCAATCTCTGAAATATTTCGAACCTTAAGAACCAATCTTCAATTTATGACTTCCAACCAAGGAATGAAAACCTTACTAGTAACAAGCAGTGTACCAGGAGAAGGAAAAAGTTGGGTATCGGCCAATCTTGCTATTTCCTTTGCCAATGAAGGAAAAAAAGTTGCTCTTATCGATTCAGATATGCGAAAAGGAAGATTACATGAGATATTTGAAATAGAACGAAAACCGGGATTATCGAATTACTTATCTGGTATTAGTGAAATAGAAAACAAAGAGGATATGATGGCATATTTTCAAACGACCTCTATAAATGGGGTATATGTAATGTCCACAGGAGATATTCCACCAAATCCATCAGAATTATTGGGGTTAGAAAAAATGCAAGAATTCCTTACCAAACTAAGAAACACCTTTGATATGGTTATTTTTGACGGAACCCCGGCACTACTTGTTACCGATTCCATTATTTTAGCCAAAATGTTAGACGGTAGTTTGCTAGTTACCTCATACCAATCCACCAAAATGGGAGAAATAGAAAAAGTAAAGAAAATGATAGAACATGTTGGTGGAACCATTACAGGGCTTGTAATTAACAAAATACCAGTAAAAGCAAAAAACTACGAACACAGTTATTATTATGGGCAAAGAGAAGAAAAACAAGATGAAACGAATATGCAAACACAAGAAACACAAAATAATGTAAGCGAGGAGAAGAAAGAAAATAAAGATGATTGATATTCATACGCATATTATTCCAAACATTGATGATGGTGCCAAAACGATGGAAGAAACCCATGCCATGTTAGAAAAAGCAAAAAGTGCAGGATTTACCGATATTATTGCTACTTCCCACTATATGGAAAATCAATACGAAGTAGAGCATATAAAAAGACAAGCAGTGGTAGAGGCATTAAACCGAGTAATGCTAGAAAAACGGGCTAAGTCTCAAAATTCATGTTGGAAGTGAAATTTATATTACCCCCAATTTAGTAACACTCATTAAAGAAAAAAAGGCATCTACATTAGCCAATAGTCGCTATGTATTATTTGAACTTCCGATGAATAGCAAAGTAAATTACCTAGAACAATTAATTTTTGAAATGCAAGCAAATGGACTAGTCCCCATTATTGCTCATCCAGAGCGATACCAGTATGTACAAGACAACCCCAATTTTGTTGTAAACTTAATTGCAAAAGGCGTACTTTTTCAAGCAAATTTTGCAAGTATCGATGGCTATTATGGAAAAAGAGCCAAAAAAGTACTTATACAACTACTAAAAGCAAATTGTATTCATTTTTTTGCAGTAGATGCACACAATTTTCAAAAATATGATATAATACAAGAAAACAAAAAAGAATTAGAAAAAATTATTTCAAAAGAAAAACTAGAAGTATTAACCAGAACCAACCCAAGACATATACTAGAAAATACCAAAATCGAAATAGAACTACCAAAACCAATCAAAAAGAGGTTTGTGAAATAAAGAAAACTTTATTTCAATAGAAATTGTTTATCAATAAAAACTTTATCTTAAGTAAAAATTTGTTTTATCCAATTTAATAATCGAAAGGAATGTGAAGAAAATGAGAAAATATTTTGGAACCGATGGTATAAGAAGAATTGCCAATACCGAACTTACCCCCAATTTAGTCTACAAAGTAGCAAAAGCAGGAGCCTGTGTCTTATCCAAACACACAGACCATACTCCAACCATTCTAATTGGAAGGGATACTCGTATTTCTGGTTCATTAATTGAAAGTGCTATGACCGCTGGATTTTTAAGTTACGGTGCTAATGTAAAATTATTAGGAGTCATTCCAACGCCAGCAGTAGCCTATTTAACAAGGAAACTAAAAGCAGATGCCAGTGTGGTTATTTCAGCTTCGCACAATACATACGAATTTAATGGAGTTAAGTATTTTAGCAATAAAGGAATGAAAATTGATGACGCCATCGAAGAAGAAATCGAAGAAATTATGGATTCAGACCAAATTGACGGAATGAATGCACCACATGACAAAATTGGGGTTTCCGAGTTAAGAGAAGACTTAATTGATGAATATGCCAATCATCTAATCGAAAATTTTAAAACAAGCATTGGAGCCTCCAAAAAAGAGGACTTTATCGTAGGAATTGATACTGCAAATGGGGCGACCTACAAGGTAGCAGAAAAAATATTTTCTGAGTTAGGTATTCAATATGTCATTATTAACAACCATCCAAATGGAGTAAACATCAATGAAAACTGTGGTTCAACACATTTAGAACAAATTAAAAAATTTGTGGTAGAACATAGATTAAGTTTAGGAGTAGCCTATGATGGCGATGGGGACCGTTGTTTATTAATTGATGAACAAGGAAATGAAATAAATGGAGATAAAGTGCTAGCGATTTGTTCGAAATACATGAAAGAAAAAGGAACGTTAAAGAAAGATACCGTTGTGGCAACGGTTATGAGTAATTTAGGATTAAAGAAATATTGTAAAGAAAATGGACTACAAGAGTGCCAAACGAAAGTAGGAGACCGTTATGTATTAGAAGAAATGCTAAAAAATGGCTATAACTTAGGCGGAGAACAATCGGGACATATCATTTTCCTAGATTACAACCCAACAGGAGACGGTATTTTAACTTCTCTTATGGTCATTCAAATTTTATTAGAAAAAAATGTTTCGGCATCCAAACTTTGTAGTATAATTAGTATATATCCGCAAGTACTAATTAATGCAAAAGTAGCATCCAATAAAAAACACGATTATGAACACGATGAAACGATACAACAAAAAATTCATGAGTTAGAAAATGAATTTGCGGATAATGGTAGGGTTTTAATACGTCCTTCTGGAACCGAACCTTTAGTAAGGGTTATGATTGAAGGAGAGGATAAAGAATATATTAAAACAAAAGCAGAGGAGTTAGTAAACTTCATTGAAGAAAAATTAAAATAAGGAGGAACAAAAGATGTTTTTAATTAATGTAGCAGACCCATGGATTTTATTATTATCACTATTTCTTACAATTTGTTTAGTGTATATAGGAAAGGAAGCAAAAAATGCATATGTACCAATGCTAACACTAATTGTATTTTTAATACTATTAGTAATGCATGGCATTCAATTTTTAATTTTACCAGCACAATATGAAGCAATGGTACCAGAAATTTCAAAATGTTTGGTAGTTGATTTTGTAATGATATTTATTTCCTATGCATCTTATCTTTGGGTAGATGATGTAGAAACAAAAGCCAAAAAGAAAAAAAGTATTGATAATAGTTTAGAATGGTTTTGGAAAAACGTATAATGAAGTAAGGACGTGAAAACATGGAAAAATACTATATTACCACACCAATTTATTATCCAAGTGGAAAATTTCATATAGGAACTGCTTATACTACTGTGGTAGCAGATACCGTCAAAAAATACAAGAGCCTAAGAGGGTATGATACATACCTTCTTACTGGTCTTGACGAACATGGACAAAAAATACAAACCGTAGCCGAAAAAAATCATATGACACCACAAGAGCATGTAGACCATATGGCAGACATGGCAAAAGAATTGTGGGCAAAAATGGAAATTGGATATGATGACTTTATTCGTACCACAGAGGATAGACATGGAAAAGTGGTACAAGAAATTTTTGAGAAATTTCTTGCTAATGGAGATATTTATAAAGGAAGTTATGAAGGAATGTACTGTGTTCCTTGTGAGACGTATTTTACGAAAACACAGTTGGTAGATGGGAAATGCCCAGATTGTGGTAGAGATGTGGTTTTAATGAAAGAAGAAGCATATTTCTTCAATATGAAAAAATATGCTGACCGATTAGTAAAACTTTACGAAGAAAGCGATTTCATTACACCAGAATTCCGTAAAACCGAAATGTTAAATAATTTTATTAAGCCAGGATTAGAAGACCTATGTGTAAGCCGTACTAATTTTGACTGGGGAATTAAAGTAAAAAGTGACCCATCTCATGTAGTATATGTATGGTTAGATGCTCTAACCAATTACATTACAGCACTTGGCTATTTATCAGAAGATGATACCAAATTTAAAAAATACTGGCCAGCCGATTTACAAATTGTTGGAAAAGATATTGCCAGATTTCATTTAATTTATTGGCCAATCTTCTTAATGGCACTTGATTTACCAGTACCAAAGAAAATTTTAGTCCATAACTGGATTATGATGAAAGATGGCAAAATGAGTAAATCCAAAGGAAATGTGGTATATCCAGAATTACTATTAGACCGTTATGGGTTAGATGCCTTACGTTATTTTCTACTTCGCGAAATGCCTGTGGTACAAGATGGTGTTTTCTCACCAGAAAGTTTTATTGAACGCTTTAATTTTGATTTATGTAATGATTTAGGAAATTTACTAAACCGAACCGTATCTATGGTAAATAAGTATTTTGAAGGAGAGGTACCAACTTATATAGGACAAGTAAATGATGTTGATAGCGATTTAGAAGAATACACAAAAAAACAAATCAAACTAGTAGAAGACCATTTTGAAAAATTTGAATTTGCCAATTCTTTACAAGAACTTTGGAACATCATTGCCAGAACCAACAAATACATTGATGAAACTGCCCCATGGGTATTACAAAAAGAAGAAGAAACTGAAAAACTAGCTTCTTGCATGAACCATCTAATTGAGAATTTAAGAAAAATAGGAATCATGCTATTACCATTCATGGAAAAAACAGCTAAAAACCTACTTACTCAAATTGGATTAGACAAACAAGAAAATACATGGGAAAGCATCTATGAATTAGACCAAATACCAAACGGAACCAAAGTAATTGAAAAAGGAGAACCCTTATTCATGAGGTTAAATGTAGAAGAAGAAATAGATTATATAAAGAAGGGAATGGGTGTGTAAGAACCCCTAAGGGAGCTAACGCTGACAGCCCCCTTAAATAAAGGGGCCATTTCTCTACAAATTAGAAAATGTGCCCGTAGGGGTTGCATACCATGCAACCCTTCATACGTAGCAGGTCTTGTATCTGTCCAAATATATAAATAATAGAAAGAAGGGAACAATGATGGGAAAATTATTTGTAATAGAAGGAACCGATGGAAGTGGGAAAGAAACGCAATTTCGAAAATTGCAAGAACGATTAAAAGAAGAAAATTTAGAATTTCGTGTCGTCAATTTTCCAAACTATGACAATGCTTCCTCAAGTTTAGTGAAAATGTACTTATCAGGAGAATTTGGAGAAAATGCGAAAGATGTTAGCCCATATATTGCTTCTACTTTTTATGCAGCAGACCGTTATGCTACTTTCAAACGCTATTATGAAGACTATTATAAAGAAGGCGGAATTATATTAGCAGACCGTTATACAACTGCTAACATGGTTCATCAAGCAGGAAAAATAGAAAACAAAGAAGAAAGAAAAAAATTCTTAGATTGGTTATGGGATTTTGAATTCAATCTATACGGTCTACCAGTACCAACCAAAACCTTCTTTTTAAGCATGCCACCAGATTACGCCCTAAACTTAATTGAACATAGAGCCAATAAATTTACACATTCTGCAAGAAAAGACATTCACGAACGAGATAAAAGACATATTATCGATAGCTATAATACAGCCTGTGACCTAGTAAACGATTACGATTGGTATGAAGTAAAATGTGTAAAAGATGGAGAATTAAGAACCGTACAAGACATCCACGAAGAAATCTACCAAGAAGTAAAAAAATATTTATAGATGTAGGGGTCGATGCCTACATCGACCCGTAAAATGAAAACAAAGAAAGGGACCGACAATCACATCAACATGTAAAAATATAAAAACATAAAAGAGGTCAATGAATACATAGACCTATATAAAAATAAATGATAAAATATGTAGGGGTCGGCCTTGTGTCGACCCAAAAACATGAAAACCATAAAAAGGAGCAAAATATGAAACCACGATATGGATTTTTTGGTGGATGTTTTAACCCAGTAACCAATGCCCATGTAAACCTAGCCAGACTAGTAGTAGAACAATACAATTTGGACAAGTTAATATTTGTACCCATGGGAGACCACTACCAAAAAAGCAACCTAGCAAACGAACAACACCGATACGAAATGTTAAAACTAGCAACCAAAAACCAAGCCAAACTAGAAGTATCCGACATAGAACTAAATTTGCCACATCATTTAACCATGCTACAAGCTTTTAAGAAAATTCAAGCAAACTACAAAGAAGTAACACCATACTTTATAATAGGAGCAGACAACCTAATCAAACTAACTGGATTATCCGATTTTGAAACACTAGCCAAAAACTATGAATACATCATAATCAAACGAGACATTCCACTTAAGAGGCTCTTTACCGAAGAGCCAATCCTACAAAAATATCACACCCATTTTCACATACTAGAAAAAAATCCATATAAACCAATAAGCGCAAGCGAAGCACGAGCCTTGCTAAAAAGCAGACAAGAAAGAGAAATTGATACAATGATTTCAGCCGAAGTTTTTGACTATATTAGAAAAAATGGGTTATATGAATAAGACTTTTGTAGAAAAGTTTAACCCAAATATGGCTAATATGAATTTTTGGGAGGAGACACATGTTTTTTATTGAGAAGAAACAAGATGGAACACGGTGCATTAAAACAGATGACTGGTATGTTGTACTAACACCAACAGGAGATGGTACAAATCAGATTTTTAGTGCATTATATTATGAAAAAGGACGAACAAAACTACAATTTGAAGTTTCAGCGACTTATAGGATTTCAAAAGTAAAAGAAATAGAGCAAGAAGGAGTAGAGCTAAAAGAAGAAGAAACAGAAATTACTGTTAGTAAAATGAAAGAATTTTTAAAACTGTTTCCACAAATGGATAAGTTAGAAGAAATGGAGAAAACGTTGTAAAAGCAAATAAAATTTATGTGTAAGCGATTTTAGTAGAGAGGGAAGAAATTTGTTTAATTTCTTCCCTTTTGCCATAATGTTTCTTTTGAAAATGTTCTTGCAGTACCATGTGGATTGTGATAAAATAGGAGAAAATAAAGTCGAATAAAGGTGATTAGAAATTGAAAAATGAGATAGATGTGCAGTATGAATATATGGAAAAAGTAGCCAACATAAATAAAGATAAAAATTTGTCTTATTCTATTTTTACTATGGGATGTCAATTAAATGAAAATGACTCGGAAAAGATATGTGGTATGCTAGAAAAGATGGGATATAGCAAAACAGAGGATATGAAACAAGCTGATTTTGTGGTATTTAATACTTGTTGTGTAAGAGAGAATGCAGAAGATAAGTTGTTTGGCAAGATTGGAGAAATGAAGAGAGTAAAAGAACAAAAAGGTACGATTATTGCAATTGGTGGGTGTATGATGCAAGAAAAGCATATTACCCAGAAGTTACATGAGAGTTACCCATTTGTAGATATTCTATTTGGGACTCATACCTTACACAAATTACCAGAAGATGTATATCATATTTTAGAAAAAAGACAGCAAGTAGAAGATATTATTGATATTGATGGAGAGATTTATGAAGGGCTTCCTATAAAAAGAGAAGATAACATAAAAGCATCGGTTACCATTATGTATGGCTGTAATAATTTTTGTACTTACTGTATTGTGCCATATGTACGAGGAAGAGAAAGAAGCAGGAAACCAAGTGATATTTTACAAGAAATTGAAACTTTAGCAAAAGAAGGCTACAAGGAAATTACTTTACTTGGTCAAAATGTAAATTCCTATGATGGTGGAAAGGGGTACAAGTTTTCCAATTTATTACGTGACGTAAACAAAATAGCAGGAATTCAGAAGATACGCTTTGTTTCGCCACACCCAAAAGATTTTAAACAAGATGTGATAGAAGCCATTCGAGACTGCGAAAAAGTATCGAAAATTATCCACTTACCACTACAATCCGGTAGTAGCAAAATACTAAAAGAAATGAACCGAAAATACACAAAAGAACAATATTTAGCATTAGTACAAAGCATGAAAGAGCAAATTCCCAATGTCGTATTTTCTACCGATATTATTGTTGGTTTTCCAGGAGAAACCGAAGAAGACTTTGAAGATACCCTAGAGGTAGTAAGAAAAGTCAATTTCGAACAAGTCTTCATGTTCATCTATTCAAGAAGAGTAGGAACCGTAGCAGACAAAATGGAAAATCAAATTCCAGAAGAAATAAAACACGAAAGATTTAACAAGCTAAAAACACTCGTAGAAAGCCAAATAGAAGGGAACAATCAAAAATACATAGGAACCATACAAAAAGTTCTAGTAGAAGGAAAAAGCAAAAATAACGAAAACATGCTAACAGGCAGAACCGACTCGAACAAGGTAGTTATTTTTGAAGGAAAAGACGAATGGATAAATAAGGTAATTGACCTAAAAATCGTATCCCAGCATATGTGGTATTTGAAGGGAGAGACAATATAAAAATGTGCTGGTAGGGGTAGCATATCATGCTACCCAAATTAATATAAAAAAAGGAGTAATAATCATGGCAGAATTTTCACCAATGATGCAACATTATTTGCAAACCAAAGAAGAATATAAAGATTGTATTTTATTTTATCGTTTAGGGGATTTTTACGAAATGTTTTTTGATGATGCTATTACTGCATCACGTGAATTAGAACTTACCTTAACGGGAAGAGAATGTGGGCAAGAAGAACGTGCTCCTATGTGTGGGGTTCCTTTTCATGCAGCAGAGATTTATACAGCAAGACTAATTGCAAAAGGTTATAAGGTAGCAATTTGTGAACAGTTAGAAGATCCAAAACAAGCAAAGGGAATTGTGAAACGAGATGTCATTCGTGTCATTACACCAGGAACAGTGATTGAGTCAAATTTACTAGAAGAAAAAAAGAATAATTATATTATGAGTGTTTATAAAAAAGGAATTTTCTTTGGAGTTTCGGTATGTGATATTTCAACTGGTGAATTTTATGCGACACGGCATTAAGGAAGATAACAATTTTGCACGATTATTAGATGAAATCTCCCGTTTTGCACCAGCAGAAATGATTGCCAATGAGTTGTTTTACCAAAGTGAACAAGAAATGAAAGAATTAAAAGAACGTTTTAATATGTATATTTCAAAGGTAGAAGAGAATACTTTTACAGAAGAATATGAGGAACTTCAAACCAATTACGAGTTGGTAACTACTTCTGGTAAAAAAATAGAAACACTAGAAAACGATTTATTAATGGTAGCGAGTATAAATGGTTTATTAAATTATTTAACAGCAACCCAAAAAATGAAATTAGAACATATTCATAAGATTGAAGTGTATCAAACAACAAAATATATGTCCTTAGATATAAATGCAAGAAGAAATTTAGAAATTACCGAAAAAATGAGGGACAAATCCAAAAAAGGAACGTTATTATGGGTATTGGATAAAACCAGTACTTCTATGGGAGGTCGCTTATTACGTCGTTACTTAAATGACCCATTAATCGAAGTAGAAGAAATTCATAAAAGATTAGATGCCGTAGAAGAGCTAAAAAATAGCCCAATGCTAAAAGGAGAAATCATAGCTTCTCTTAAAAAGGTATATGATATTGAACGTTTAATTGGAAAAATTTCGTATGGGAATGCAAATGGAAGAGACATGGTATCTCTTAAGAATTCCATTCGAGAATTACCAAACATCAAGAAACTGTTAGAAAAAGCAAAATCGCCATTACTTACAAGCTTGCAAGAGGGATTGGATGAATTAAAAGATGTTTATGAATTAATTGAAAATGCCATTGTAGAGGAACCACCTATTTCAGTAAAAGAAGGAGGGCTTATTAAAAAAGGCTATCATGAAGAGGTCGATGAGTTAAAAACAGCAACCACAGAAGGAAAGAATTGGTTGATGAAGCTAGAATTACGAGAAAAAGAGGAAACTGGAATTAAAAATTTGAAAGTAGGGTTTAACAAGGTATTTGGGTACTATATTGAGGTTACGAAATCGAATTTGAGTTTAGTACCTGACCGTTTTATTAGAAAACAGACATTAACGAATGGGGAGCGTTATATTACAGAGGAACTAAAAGAATTAGAAGAGAAAATTTTAGGGTCAGAAGAAAAGTTAATTGCTTTAGAATATGAATTGTTTTTGAAGGTTCGTGCAGATATTGCAAGACAAATACAACGAATTCAAAAAACGGCATTTGTGGTATCTACTTTAGATGTACTATGTTCATTTGCAACCGTAGCAGAAGATTTGAACTATGTGAAACCGGAAGTAGATGATTCAGGTGAAATTGATATAAAGGGTGGAAGACATCCCGTAATTGAAAAGATGTTGCCAAGTGGAAGTTTTGTTGAAAATGATACATACTTAAATAAGGAAGATGACCGTTTGTCGATTATTACAGGACCGAATATGGCGGGAAAATCTACCTATATGAGGCAAGTGGCGTTGATTACCTTGATGGCACAAGTGGGAAGTTTTGTACCAGCTACGAAAGCTAAAATTGGGGTAGTGGATAAGATTTTTACAAGAGTTGGTGCTTCGGATGATTTGAGTATGGGACAAAGTACGTTTATGGTGGAGATGATGGAGGTTGCAGATATTCTAAAAGAGGCTACGGCGAATAGTTTGGTGATTTTAGATGAGATTGGAAGAGGGACATCTACCTATGATGGGTTGTCGATTGCATGGGCGGTTGCTGGCTATATTGCGGATAAGGAGAAATGTGGAGCGAAGACGTTGTTTGCGACACATTATCATGAGTTGACAGAGCTTGAGAATAAGGTGGAAGGCGTTAAGAATTATTCGATTGCGGTTAAGGAAAAGGGAGAAGATATTATTTTCTTAAGGAAGATTGTGCAAGGTGGTACAGATGAGAGTTATGGAATTCATGTGGCGAAATTGGCGGGAGTGCCTGCTCCTGTTGTGAAAAGGGCGAATGAGATTTTGAAAAGTTTAGAGAGGAAGAGTGCTTTTGGAAAGCAGGAGAAAAAAGAGGCGAAAGGTCAGACGGATGGGCAGCTTAGTATGTATAATTATAAGCTTGCGGAGTTGGCGCATGAGATTGATAAGGTGAATCTAAATGAGCTTACTCCGATTGAGGCGCTTAATACTTTGGTTAAGTTGAAGGAGAGCATTTCTTAGTAGGTACTTTGGGTTTCCGCTCCCAGCTAATAATCGATTTATTTTCTTCATTTCGCCCTCCAAGCTCACGGGTATTCCCCCGCCTCAAAGGGCTGTCGGGTCTCCATTTCGAAAAGAAATCGATTATTAGCTTCATGCTACTGAAGAGGAAGAAATTTATTATTAAGGAGGATTTAGCTATGAATAAAGAGATTGTGAAGGATATTGTTTACATTGGGGTTGATGATAAGGGGATTGATTTGTTTGAGAGCCAGTATGTTGTGCCAAATGGGATTTCTTATAATTCTTATTTGATAAGGGATGATAAGAATGTTGTGATGGATACGGTGGATAGGCGTGCTACTGATGAATGGTATGAGAATTTGCAGGAGGCTTTGCAAGGGGAGAGTGTGGATTATTTGGTGGTTTCTCATATGGAGCCTGACCATGCTTATAACATTCAGAAACTTTGTGAGGCGTATCCAGAGATGAAAATTGTTTCAAACCAAAAGGTGTTTGCTTTTCTTCCACAATTTTTTGAGATTGAGAATTTAGAAGAGAGGAAAGTTGTTGTGGGAGAAGGGGATACATTTTGTAGTGGAAAGCATACTTTTCAGTTTGTTATGGCACCAATGGTGCATTGGCCAGAGGTAATGATGACATATGAAGTGACCAATCAAATTTTGTTTTCGGCAGATGCTTTTGGTAAATTTGGAGCATTGGATACCAAGGAAGACTGGGATTGTGAGGCAAGAAGGTATTATTTTAATATTGTTGGAAAATATGGGGTTCAGGTGCAAGCGGTTTTGAAGAAGGCTAAGAGTTTACCAATCAAAACAATTTGCCCATTACATGGACCAATTTTAACAAAAGATTTGGGGCATTATTTAGAAAAATACGATATATGGAGTCGTTATGAACCAGAAAACGAAGGAGTTACCATAGCATATGCTTCCATTCATGGCAATACCAAAGAAGCAGCCGAAGAATTTGCTACATTACTAAAACAAGCAGGAGTAGAAAAGGTATCGTTATTTGACCTTGCGAGAGATGACCTAGCAGAAGCCATTGAAGATGCATTTCGTTATGACAAATTAGTGCTTGCTGCAGCATCTTATAATGCCGAAGTATTTCCACCAATGCACAATTTTCTACATCAACTACAAGGAAAGAATTATCAAAAGCGAAAGATTGCCATTATCGAAAATGGAACATGGGCACCATCTGCTGGAAAGAAAATGTTAGAAATTGTAGAGAATATGAAAGATATTACGGTATGCAAAAAGATAGTAACCATTCGTTCTCGTATGAATGAGAAAAACAAGGAAGAAATGAAAGAACTTGTGGCAGAATTATTGAAGTAATTTTAAATATAAACTAGAACTGTTTTTAATAAAAGGAAGGTAAAAAGAAAAACTTTTGTAATAAACAAAAAAAGCGTAATCTAGTAAATTGATAAAAAATAAATTTCTTGAAATAGACATAAGATTATGCTATAATAGTAAATGTAGACAAAATTACCTCGCTGAAAGGAGAAAAAAATGGAAAAGCGGATAGATTTAGTTATTGAAAGTGATGTCAAAACACCGAAAGATTTTTGTAAAACACATCCAGAAAAATACACGTATATAGGACGGTATATCGGGAATGTGACCCACATAATTTCAGGAGAACTAATCGAAGCACAGGGCTCTTATTATATGTTTGTTGAGGAAAATGGTCAATTTATACTTGATAAAATCTATAAACCAGGCCAAAACAAATTGTT
Source organism: uncultured Clostridium sp. (assembly GCA_948436025.1). Lineage (GTDB taxonomy): Bacteria > Bacillota > Clostridia > TANB77 > CAG-508 > RGIG8482. The sequence continues at coordinate 71,265 of CAOJHH010000001.1, forward strand.
AAGCGATTGTTCTATTATAATGGATGTGTGGGCAGAAGGAAAGGAGAAACCAGAGTTTTGGCTGGGCTTCACGAAAGATGAACTAGAGGAGGCAAAAGAAGTGCTTAAACAAGCTTGTTTCAAATTTGTTATTTGGGTTGTCGGAAAGGAAGTTAAAAAGGAAGAATTTTTGAAGCTTTGAAGTTGTAAAATCTCTCAAATAGGCTAAAAAGAAGCCTATCCAAAAATCCTTTTAGATTTGATGAAATTTTATCAGCTCTAAAAGGATTTAATGGTTACATCATGATGCTTCAATAGAAATAAAAAAGATGAAAAAAACTTTTAAAAAGTATTGACAAACCATCCAATAACCCTTATAATTTATTAATGTCGGTGGAAGAAATGCAGGTGTAGTTCAATGGTAGAATTCCAGCCTTCCAAGCTGGCTATGCGGGTTCGATTCCCGCTACCTGCTCCAAAACCAACTTAACACGCGCCCTTAGCTCAGTTGGTCAGAGCAACCGGCTCATAACCGGTGGGTCCAAGGT
>CAOJHH010000002.1 GCA_948436025.1 uncultured Clostridium sp.
AAAAAATAATATAATAAATTTATAAAAAAAGGGCTTGACAAAAATTAGATAGTCAGGTTTATACAAAGACCAACTATGTGTAACCCTAAGAGAAGACGTAACCGAAGAAACCATTAACGCATTAGAAACAAGACTAAATACCAAAGAAGAAATTAGTGGAGAATATCATCCAAAACGAGAAATTTTACAAAAAGAATTAGATACAGCAAGAGAAATATTAAATAACCAAACCCTAAAACCAGCCCTTCAAATTGACACCTCCGTAACTTCTGCCAAAGATTCACACATTACCTTTAGAGGTGGATTAAACGCATGGCAACCATTAGGAGTAGTAGGTTATAGCGGAGAAAATATTGTTGTATATGTAGGAAATCCAAAGATGAAAACAGGAGATACCACCAAACTACAAATTATTGCCACACAGTACCATGCCGAATCTGGAAAATGGCATCAAACCATAAAAACCTTAAAAGTTGGGCGAAACGAAATACAAATTCCACAAATTGGCACACTAGACTATGAAAAAGGAGGTTCACTGTATATTAATTATACAGGAAACAATGCAAACGACATCTACGGAGTTCGTGTTAGTGGTGGTCAGGAAATCCCCGTACTAGACTTTACAAAACCAAAAACTGAAGCAGAAAAGAAACAAGCAATTCTAACCTATATCGAAAAACTAGAAACGACAGTAGCAACATTACCAGAAAATCATAACAAACTACATAAAGGAAACGAAAGTAACAGTATAAACTATGATTATCAAAACACAAATTGTATTTTAGGAGCAACCGAAATTGTCCTAAGCACCATGATGTATTCCGTATCTTCTGAACAAATTTGGAATGCCCTAAGTGGAACGAAAGAAGAAAAAGTAGAGAAACTATATCAATCCCTAGTAGCCATGGAAGACATGATTGACTTATTCTATGCACACAAAGGATTAAGTAGACAGATAGAAGCAGGAGCCAAAAACCAATACCCATCAAGCAGACTTAACATCCGTTACCAAAGAATGTTTGCCGGAGCCTTTATGTATGCTGGAGGATTACACATCGGTATTGAATGGGGATCCATTGGTGGATTAGCCACCTCTCAACCAGTACAAAGTGATGAAAATGGAAAATACCAAAGTGGACAATACTTTGGCTGGGGAATTGCCCATGAAATTGGACACATTATAAACGAAGGAACTTATGCAATTGCAGAAGTAACCAACAACTATTTTTCCGTACTAGCACAAGCAAAAGACACCAACGATTCCGTACGTTTCCAATATCGAAATGTATACGATAAAGTAACTTCAGGAACCAAAGGAAAAGCATCAAACGTGTTTACACAATTAGCCATGTATTGGCAACTACATCTTGCCTACGATTTAGGAGGATATAACTATAAAACTTACGATACCTACCAAGAACAATTTAATAACCTAATCTTTGCAAGAATTGATAGTTATGCAAGAGATATTAGTAAAGCACCTGCAAAAGAAATAGCCTTAACCTTAAATAATGCAGACACCGATAACCGTTTCATGAGATTAGCCATTACAGCAGCCAACAAAAACATATTAGAATTTTTTGAAGCATGGGGAATGGTTCCAGATGAAACCACCAAACAATATGCAGAACAATTTGAAAAAGAAACAAGAAGAATCCAATTTGTAAATGATGAAGCAAGAGCATATAAACTACAAGGAAACACAGGCTTCCCTACAGGAGCAAAACCAACAGCACATATTGAAAATACCATTACAAACTCAGTTGTCAATGATACTAAAATACGTATTACCCTAGGATTAGAGGGAGCAAATAAAAACGACTTACTAGGATACGAAATTTATCGAAACGGAGTATCCATTGGATTTGTAACGGCTGAAAATACCGAATTTGTTGATACCATCAATGTCAATAACCGAGTATATCAATATGAAATAGCAGCAATCGACAAAACACTTCAATCAACCGAAAAAGTAAGCTTAGCACCAATTAAAGTATGTCATGATGGAAGCTTAGAAAAAACTGCCTTCACAATCACAACCAATATGACATCCAATGAGGATACCAAAGAAGAGGAAGACAAAAATTGTGCAGATATGCCAAGTGTGCAAGCGGTTAGCAAATTAATCAATACTAACATAGAAGATAGTTACACTGGAACAACACAAGTGGCAAAAAATGCCGAAATCGTACTAGAACTAAACGAAGTATTATCCATCATTGGTTTCAAAGTAACCAAAGCCAATATAGAAGATAACTTACCAGACTACGAACTACAAATAAGCCAAGACAAGAAAAACTGGGAAACCGTAAAACAAGGAAGTTTAACATTTAATCAAAAAGAAGCAGTGGTATATTTTGACAAAGACAAAGGTGGAGCAGATGCAAGAGTACAAGTATACGATACAGCCTATGTAAAACTAATCTTTAAAAATACCACCAAACAGGAAATGAATATCACTCTTTCCGAAATCGATTTATTAGGAAAACCAGGAGATAACATTGAGATTTTACAAGCAAATGGAATTGGAACCTTAAAAGAAGACTATATACTAGATAACATCGGAAACAAAATACCAGCAGGATCCTTCATTGTAACAGGGGAGTATCGTGGACACCCAGCCTTCAATGTGGTAAAACTATACGATGAAAATGGTAACTTAATAGAAGGAAAGCAAGTTATATTTGCTCCTGACCCAGAAAATGCAGACTTAGGAAACATCACCAGTGGAACATGGATTTACTATATAGAACCAGAAGAAATAAACAAACTCCCAACCAAAGTAAAAGCCGAACTATACCGAGTAGATAATGCTCTAACACTAGAAGGAGAAAGATTGGTAAGTGATTCTTTAGAACAAGAAGTACCACAAACCTTACCAGACATAACCATTAATCAAGGAAATCCGTAAGATTTGAGGAGATGAATATGAAAAATAAAATAAAAAAAATAATAGGAGGACTCCTAATCAGTATGTTTGTGATGGTATTTACCATACCATCACAAGGGGCACAAGCACAAATAGGAAATGATACACAGGCAAATATCATATTAAGAAAACAAGAAGGAACCGATAATCAAGTACATCTATCCTTAGAAACGACAAACACAAAAAGCATGGCTTCCTTCCAATTAGAATTAGAAGCAGAAACGCAAAACATACAAGATATTACCGGAATTACAATTAAATGGGATGATGCCATAGAACAAACCGAATTAAAAGAACTAACTTACAACAATGGAAACATCCACCTATATGTTGTTAGCAAAAACGAATTAGGAGAACAAGATGCTCACCAAAGAAGAATTGAAATAGGAACCCTTACAATTGAAACACAAGAAAAAGATAACATTGATGTTACACTAAAAGCAAACCAAGAAACACTAAAACTTGCTTCCATCAACCATGAACCAACCAATCTAACCAATAAGCCAAGTGAAATTGCTCTACGAATTAATGAAAAAGCAATAGATGAAGGTGAAAATGAAGGTGACAACCAAGGAGGAGACCAAAACGAAAACGGTAACGATAACCAAGAGGGGAATGACAATCAAGAAGAGGGAAATAACCAAGAAAATAATAACAACCAAAGCGGAAGTGGAGAACAAGGAAACGGGAACAATGGGAACATAGGAGGAAATGAAAACAACTCATTACAAGAGGAAGAACAAGAAGAAAATCAAATACAAGAAGAGACACAAGAAGAAAACAAAAATACTACCATTACCACAAGCAGTAAACCCGTAGACAAAGCCACACAAAAGCTACCACAAACAGGAGTAGGCATAAATGGACTAATCGTATTTGTTATTCTAATGATAATCATCTTAATAGCCGTTATCCTATACCGAAAATGGAAAAAAGCACAACATTAAGCAAGAAAACTCGCATATTTGCGAGTTTTTTTGATAAATCAATTCAAAGCTAATATAGAAAATTTGACAAATAAGCCGTGGAATGCTATCATGGAAGCCATAGGAGGGAATTATGGTAGCAATTGTAACAGGGGGAGCCAAAGGAATTGGAAGAGCGATTGTCGTAGAGCTTGCCAAAAAAGGAATACAAGTTGTATTAAATTATCGCCATTCGGAAAAGCAGGCAATTAAGGCAAAACAAGAACTTTTGGAGCACGGGTATGAAATAGAAATTTATCAAGCTGATGTAGCAAAAAAAGAAGAGGTACAAAGATTAGTAGCCTATACCAAAGAAAAATGGGGAGAGGTAGATATTTTAGTAAACAATGCAGGAATCGATAAATGGCAGTTATTTACGGATATGACCGATGAAGATTGGAACGAAATGCTTGCCAATAATCTAACTTCAGCATTTTATATGACCAAAGAAGTAGTACCAGATATGATACGAAAAAAGAAAGGATGTATTATTAATATTTCCTCTATTTGGGGTATCACAGGAGCGTCCTGCGAAGTAGCGTACTCCGTAAGTAAAGCTGGAATGGATGGACTAACAAAAGCTCTTGCCAAAGAACTCGCCCCATCTAACATACGAGTAAATTCCATTGCACCAGGAGCGATTGACACGGATATGAATCAAAACTTAAACAAAGAAGAAAGAAAAGAAGTAGAAAATGAAATTCCACTTGGACGATTTGGTACACCAGAAGATATCGCAAAATGTGTCATGTGGTTAGTAGAAGATAACTATACAACAGGACAGGTTGTATCTCCAAATGGAGGATGGGTCATATAAAGAAACTATCAATAAAAGCATACATTCGAACAACAAAAAACTCGCGAAACTGCGAGTTTTTTATAGCTTATTCTGTTACTTTTCTTTTATAATTTCCAGAAATAATTTTTGGTAAATAGGTAAGAATTTTATATACTGCCAAACGAATCTTTTTACTCCATAGATACGTTTTTCTTAATCGTTTTGTTGGTAACAAACCAGCCTCTGTATCCTCTGTTACAATCAAAGAAACATTATCCTTCTCGATTGGGAAAATATAATTTTGATGTTCGTTATTATCCCAATTACCATTTCCATCATTAAAACAGAAATTAAATGTTTCTGCATCAGTTAGAGTGATTTCAGCTTGAAAACCTAACTCCGTTTTTTCCATTTCAACCTCATTTACACCATCCCATTGTAAACCAAACCCATAATGAAGAAACACCTTTTTGGCATTATCTTGGAACAATTTTCCTGTGTAAGAAATCTTAACAGAAGCATTTTCAACTAGTTTATCGGTATTAAAAAATATATTCTTTGTTAATTCCATGATACTCTCTCCTTAAATTTATCTTTAGCAAACCTATTATATTATTAAAAATATAAATATTCAAGTATTTTTTACAAGAAATTTCTTATTTTGATAAAATTTTTCCAACAATATAGAAATCATCATCATTTTTAATCGTAATATCCTTATAATCTTTATTATCAGCCTTTAATGTAATTTTCTCTTTTTTTGCCATAAACTTACGAATCATAATTTCATCATTCACACTAAACACACCATAATCCTTTGAATTTAAAGGTGTATTAAACTCAACAAACACATAGGAATCTTTCTTAAAAGTTGGCTCCATAGCATCATCATTTACCTTTAAAGCAATAGCAGAACTTGGTACATTAGAAGGACAATCAATAAAACCACTAACCGAATCAACAGCCAATAATCTACTATAAGAAATATGGTTTACCACATTATAAGTCTCTTGTTCCTCATTAATATCTTTATCATATGTGTACATTAATTGTTGATAAGGAATATCCAAAGCACGGCAAATATTTTTTAATGCTTTATGGCTTGGATTTCTTTCCCCTTTCTCAATATGTGTTAAATGACCAATGTTAATATCAGTTAATTTAGCAAGTTCGGTTTTTGTCATTCTTTTTTCTCTTCTTGCTTTTGCAATCATATCACCTATCATACATAATCCCTCTTTTTCTCTAATATTTTTCCTTATTATACAAAAAAACACATGATTTGTCTAGTAGTAAATGAAAAAAATATCAATATTTATAAAAAAATATCATAAAACAATTGACTTGTCAAATTAGCAGTGATAAAATATTGACAAATTGTAAACTGGAAAGGGGAGGAAGAAAACATGTATCAAAATAAAATTAGACAATATCGAAAACAACAAGGAATGAATTTAGATGAATTAGCAAAAAAGGTGGGAATATCTGTAGGATATCTATGTCACTTAGAAATTGGCTCAAGAGCAAACCCATCCATTCAAATTATGGAAAAAGTAGCAAATGCGTTAGGAAAAAATGTAGCAGAAATCTTTTTTAGTGAATAAAAATAGAAATAAGCAATACCAATTAAATGTAATAGATAAACGAAAAATGAGAAATTCCAAATATCGAAATGAAAATCTTGTAAATGTTTTCCACTTATGATAAGATGAAACAAAAGAAAAACAACTTAACAATCAGTGGGGAGGAAAAAAGGTGAGAAGCAGACGAAATGGTAGAAGAAAAATACGTAGCATACGAATTGAAATACCTAAAAGTGTAAAAACGATGTTAAAAGTAGTCAGCATTTTTATGGTATTACTATGCTTTTCTACCATATTTGCATTAACCACTTCGGTTAGCCAAAAAATATTAGCAAGAGTACACCTAAATGGAGTTGATTTATCCAATTTAACTATTGATGAAGGATATCAAAAACTAAACGAAACCTTAACAAACAATAAAAAGAAAAATATAGTCTTAGCCTATGAAGAATACGAAACAACCCTTAGTTTAGAGCAACTAGAAGTAACTTATAAAACCGATGAAGCCATCAACAAAGCGTATAGGCTAGGGCGAAACCGAAATATATTAATTAGTAATTTTCAAATTATTTCCAATCTACTATTTGGAAATCAAATAGAACAAACCATCGAAATCAATGAAGAAGAATTAGAAAAAGCCATTAGTGATATTGAAGTAAAACTACCGAATGCACAAGTAGACAGTAGTTTCTACATAGAAGAAGACCAACTAATCATCACAAGTGGAAAAACAGGAGCCATCTTACAAAAAGAACAACTAAAAGACACATTAATTCATGAAATCAAAAATCAAATCATGGGAAAAGAAGTAGGAACCATTACACTACCAGTAGAAATAAAAGCACCAGATACGATTGATATAGAATCCATTTATGAAGAAATCCATACAAAACCACAAGATGCCCATTATGATGAAACCAACAAAAAACTATACAAAGAAGAAAATGGAATGGAATTTGCCATTTCCTTAGAAGAAGCCAAAAATTTACTAGCAGAAGAAAAAGAAGAATATACCATACCACTAAACATCATAAAACCAACTATTACCATCAAAGACTTAGCAAACAAGGACTTCTTTCCAAATCTACTTGCAAAATTTACCACAAGATATGATGAAACCGCAGAAAACCGAGCTACCAACATACGCCTATCCTCCGAAAAAATAAACGGAACAATCCTCATGCCAGACGAAATCTTTTCTTATAACAAAGTAGTAGGAGAAAGAACCATTAAAGCAGGCTATAAAGAAGCAGGAGTATACATGGGAGGAAAAGTAGTAAATGGAATAGGAGGAGGCATTTGCCAAGTATCCACAACACTATACAATGCTGTATTATTAGCAAACCTAGACATCACCAGCAGAAGAAACCACTACTTTATTACCTCCTATGTATCACCAAGCAGAGACGCCACAGTTTCATACGGCAGTATCGATTTCCAATTCAAAAACACCAGAAACTACCCAGTCAAAATCGAATGTATCTCAAGAAACGGAACCTGCCAAGTTTTCATATATGGAATGAAAGAAGAAACCGAATACGAAGTAGAAATACAAGACAAAGTAACCGAAATAATCCCATACACCACAAAAACCGTTTCCACCAATCAACTACCAAAAGGCGAAAGTCAAGTAATACAAACAGGAGTACACGGCTATAAAAGCGAAGCTTACCGTATTTTAAAATTAAACGGAAAAGTAATCTCCAAAACCCTATTATCCAAAGACTCCTACAATCCACTACAAGAAGTAATCGAAGTAGGAACCAAATAAATAAAACAAAACTATTGACAAACAAAGACCAACGGAGCTATAATAATAATGTTCCAAATGCGCCATTAGCTCAGTTGGTAGAGCAGGTGACTCTTAATCACAAGGTCGGAGGTTCGACCCCTCTATGGCGCACCACAGCAAAGCCAAACATAAATGGCTTTGCTATTTTTGTTTTTGGAACAATATGCAGGGAAAGAGGAGAGAAAAATGCCCAAGGTTCCAAAAAAAGTAGAAAAAGCAATAAAAGAATTCATTAATCGGAATAAAAAAAATATTACCAAACCAAATAAAAGAAATTATTCTATATGGTTCTTACGCAAGAGGGGACTATAGAGAAAATTCCGATATAGATATTATGATACTAACCAAGCTATCTGAAAAAGAAATTGTAAAAGTTAGAACACAAATATGGGATTATGCCTATGATGTAGGATTAGAAAATGATATTATTATATCAGCATTACTAAAAAACACAGATGATTTCAATTATTGGTTAGATACACTACCTTTCTATATGAATGTAAAAAAGGAGGGGACGATATTACATGGATAAAAAGGAAAAAATAAAACACTACATAGCTTTGTGAAGCGTAAGGTAGTGTTTTTGTTTTATACAAAAGTTGCCTGTAAGAAAAACACGAAAAATAAAAAACAAATTTTCGCAAGAACTATTGTGATTTATTGTGAAATGTAATAGAATAGGTACAAATAAAAAAGGAAATGATGTTAAATGAATAAATTAGAAAGAAATTTTAATAATAGTAATGAGACCTTTGAGGAGATTAAACACATTGATGAAAATGGAGTTGAATTTTGGTATGCAAGAGAACTTATGCCTGTTATATCATCGCACAAAATGGAGATACGAGAAAAAAGGTTATTGCCCTTGCACAAACCTATTTTGCCATTCAAACGAGACAACATACAAACCGAAAAAGAAGCCTGTGGTACCCATAACATAGTAGGACAGATTGTTAGAAACGCCATAAAACAAGCAGGACGGAACAATGCCAGAAGAACTACCAACCCCACAAAAAAGCTTAAAACAATTAGAAAAGGAACAAAAAGAAGTGAATAAAATAATATAAAAAAGGTAGAAAAAAATCGAAAAAGGGAATATAATAAAAGATAGAGAGTAAAAAAGGGGTGAGGATGATGGTGAAAATATATCATTCCGATATGGAAACTAACCAATTAAAAGTGGTATCAAAAATTGAAAAAGGTTGTTGGATTAGTATGATAAATCCAAGCGACCAAGAAATTAAAGAAGTATGTAAAAAAACAAAAATTGCCGAAGATTTTATTAAATATTCTTTAGACTATGAAGAAAAAGCAAGAATTGATCAAGAGGAAGATGATGGCACCATTTTATTTATTGTCGATGTACCTATTATTGAAAAAGAAAAAGACACCGAAAGCTATACCACAATGCCATTAGGAATGATTGTCGTAAGAGACGATTACTTTATTACCGTATCCTTAAAGAAAAACCTTGTCATCGACAATTTTGAAAAGAAAAAAATAAAAGGATTTACCACTTACAAAAAGAGTAGATTCCTATTCCAAATCATGTTTTACAATGCATCCTTATACCTAAACTACCTAAAACGAATTAACAAAGAAACCGAAATTGCAGAAAACATATTAAAAAACTCCATGAAAAACCGAGAACTATTAAAGCTACTAAGCTTAGAAAAAAGCTTAGTCTACTTTACCACCTCACTAAAATCCAACGAATTAGTCATGGAAAAAACCTTACGAGGAAAAATCCTAAAACTATACGAAGAAGACGAAGACATACTAGAAGACGCCATTGTCGAAAACAAACAAGCCATTGAAATGAGTGGAATTTACCGAGACATCCTAAACGGCACCATGGATGCCTATGCCTCCATTATTTCTAATAACCTAAACGGAGTCATGAAATTCCTAACATCCATTACCATCATTCTTGCCATACCAACCTTAATTGCAAGCCTATGGGGCATGAATGTGCCAGTGCCACTACAAAACCACCCGTATGGATTTATCCTACTAATAGGAATTTGCATTATCGTAACCGTTATTGCGATACTCATGTTAAAAAGAAGAGATTTACTAGATTAAATAGAAAAAACTTGCCAGCCACACAATAACAAAAACCTTTTGCTTTTGTAAAATTACGAAAGCAAAAGGTTTTTTAATGGAAAAAAATACCACAAACAAACCGAATAAAATTTAAAATTTATCATATAATAAAATAAATAAATTGAATATCCAAACAAATAAAATATAAAATTTTAAAAGAAAGGAGAAATCCTTCGAAAGGGGAAATAACCAATAAGAAGGACAGAAACAACATGAAAATTATTGATAAAATCGCATTAGTATTAATCATCATAGGAGCCATCAACTGGGGATTAATAGGATTCTTTAATTTCAACTTAGTAGAAACCATATTTGGTAACATGACCATGATTACAAGAATCATCTATGCATTAGTAGGAATTTCAGGATTATGGGCAATCAAACTACTATTTGACCATGACTAAAAAATAAAATGTGCTATTAAAAAGTAGCACATTTTATTTTTTTCTTGCGGAAACCAAAAAAAGCGTGTATAATAGGAAAGTATGAAAACAAGGAGGAAGAAACATGTTAGTTGCAAATGGAGTTACCATTCGTTTTGGAAAAAGAGTCTTATTTGAAGATGTCAATATTCGCTTTGGAAAAGGAAACTGTTATGGAATCATTGGCGCCAATGGAGCCGGAAAATCTACCTTTTTAAAAGTGTTATCTGGAGAAATTGAACCAAGCAAAGGAGAAGTCACCAAAGAAAAAGAAGAAAGAATTTCTGTATTAAAACAAGACCACTTTGCCTATGAAGAAGAAAGAGTCATCGACACCGTTATCATGGGAAATAGTGAATTATATAAAATTATGAAAGAAAAAGATGCCATTTATGCCAAACCAGACTTTAACGAAGAAGACGGGATGAAAGCTGCCAAGTTAGAAGAACGTTTTGCAGAGCTTGATGGTTGGAATGCCGAAGCAGATGCGGCTGTATTACTAAACGACCTAGGAATTGATACCGAAAAGCATGAAAAATACATGAAAGAATTAGAAGCAAGAGAAAAAGTAAAAGTATTACTAGCACAAAGCTTATTTGGAAACCCAGACATTTTATTATTAGACGAGCCTACCAACGACTTAGACCTAAAAAGCATTGACTGGTTACAAGAATTCCTAATCAATTTCGAAAACACCGTTATCGTGGTATCTCATGACCGTTACTTTTTAAACAAAGTATGTACCCACACAGCAGACGTAGACTTTGGCAAAATAACCGTGTACCCAGGCAACTACGACTTCTGGTATGAATCGAGCCAGCTTGCCTTAAAACAAGCCAAAGAAGCCAACAAGAAAAAAGAAGAAAAAATAAAAGAACTACAAGACTTTATTGCCAGATTTAGTGCCAATGCGTCTAAATCCAAACAAGCTACCTCAAGAAAAAAATCCTTAGAGAAAATCGAATTAGAAGAAATAAAACCTTCAAACCGTAGATATCCGTATGTGGATTTCAAACAAGACAGAGAACCGGGAAAAGAAATTCTACAAGTAAAAAACATCTCCAAAACCATTGACGGCGAAAAAATCCTAAACAACATCACCTTCACCGTAAAACCAGGAGACAAAATCGCCTTCTTAGCAGACAACGAAAACGCCAAAACCGTCTTATTCCAAATTATTGCAGGAGAATTAGAACCAGACGAAGGAGAAATCATTTGGGGAACTACCATAACAAACAATTACTTCCCAAAAGATAACAACTATCTATTTACAGGAGACCAAAACCTAGTCGAATGGTTAAGAGGATATTCCAAAGATCCAGACGAAACCTTTGTAAGAGGATTTTTAGGAAGAATGCTATTTTCCGGAGAAGAAGCACTAAAAAAAGTAAATGTCCTATCTGGAGGAGAAAAAGTAAGATGCGTCCTATCCAAAATGATGCTATCCGGAGCCAATTTCCTAATCTTCGATGAACCAACCAACCACCTAGACATGGAAAGCATTACTTCCGTGAATGAAGGAATGAAAAACTTCAAAGGAAACATCCTATTTACCTCACACGATCACCAACTAACCCAAACCGTAGCCAACCGAATTATCGACATCAAGCAAAACGAAATCATCGATAAAGAAACTACTTATAATGAGTATTTAGGAATGGAATAAAAGGAGATACAAACACAAGATATCAAGAACGTGAAATGATATAAATTTATATGCAAACTCCAAAACAGTTTGATGTAATAGGAGCGATAAAAATAAAAAAGGAGAGAAACAATGGATAACATAACACAAACCATAGCAAACGAATTAAACATAAAACCATCACAAGTAGAAGCCACCATTAAATTAATTGATGAAGGAAACACCATTCCCTTTATTGCCCGTTACCGCAAGGAAGCGACTGGAGGGCTTTCCGATGAAACCCTAAGGGATTTAGGAGAAAGACTTACCTATTTACGAAATTTGGAACAAAGAAAAGAAGAGGTAACTAAGTCAATTGAGGCACAAGGAAAATTAACTGAAGAAATTGTAAAAAATTTAGAAAATGCAATCACACTTGCAGAAGTAGAAGATATTTATAGGCCATACAAACAAAAGAAAAGAACCAGAGCAACCATTGCTAAGGAAAAAGGATTAGAACCATTAGCAAATATTATCTTTGAACAAACTGACCCAAGAGATTTAGAAGAAATTGCAAAAGAATATATAAGTGAAGAAAAACAAGTAAATACACAAGAAGAAGCAATCAAAGGAGCCCTAGACATTATTGCAGAAAACCTATCCGATGATCCAAATTACCGAAAACAAATTAAACGAATCTGCTATCGTGAATCTGTATTAGAAACAAAAGCTAGTAAACCAGAAGAAACATCAAATTACGAAATGTATTACGAATTTCATGAAAATGTTAACCGAATTCCAAGCCACCGAATACTTGCTATCAACCGAGGAGAAAAAGAAGAATTCTTAAAAGTAAAAATACAAAAACCAGACGACAAAATCATAAACCTATTAGAAAGAAAAATCATAAAAGGACAAACCCAATATACCACCTATTTACAAGAATGTATTAGTGATGCTTGGAAAAGACTAATTGAACCATCCATTGAGCGAGAAATCCGTAGCGACTTAACCGAAAAAGCAGAAGAACAAGCAATCAAAGTATTTGGGAAAAATGCGAAACAATTACTTCTTGGCGCACCACTAAAAGGACTAACCGTAATGGGGTTTGACCCAGCCTACCGAACCGGTTGCAAAATTGCCGTTATTGATGAAACAGGAAAATTACTAGATACCGTAACTGTATATCCAACTGAACCACAAAACGATGTCATAGGAACCGAAAAAACACTATTAACCCTTATCAAAAAGCATAACATTGACATGATTGCCATTGGAAACGGAACCGCTTCAAGAGAATCCGAAATGTTTGTAGCAAACCTAATCAAAAAAGCAGACCATACTGTACACTATGCTATTGTATCCGAAGCAGGAGCAAGCGTTTATTCCGCATCAAAATTAGCAACCGAAGAATACCCAAATATCAATGTATCCTTAAGAGGAGCCATCTCCATTGCAAGACGACTACAAGACCCACTTGCAGAACTTGTAAAAATTGACCCAAAAGCGATACGGAGTAGGGCAATACCAACACGACGTAAACCAAAAACGATTAGAAGAAAGCCTAACAGGAGTAGTAGAGGATGCCGTAAACAAAGTAGGTGTTGATGTAAACACAGCAACCCCATCCTTACTATCCTATGTATCTGGACTAAACAGCACCATTAGTAAAAACATTGTAAAATATCGTGATGAAAATGGAAAACTAAGAAACAGAAAAGAATTATTAAAAGTGCCAAAACTAGGAAAAGTAGCCTATACCCAATGTGCTGGTTTCCTACGTATTTATGATGGCGATAACCCATTAGAAATTACCGCAGTCCATCCAGAAAGCTATGAAAAAGCAGAGAATTTATTAAAACAAATAGGATATGAACCACAAGACATTTTAGAAAAAGAAACACTAACGAAACTAAAACAAAACCTAAAAGAGGTCAATATAGCAAAAACAGCAAAAGACCTAGATATAGGAGAAATGACCTTATCGGACATCATAGAAGAACTAACAAAACCCGGAAGAGACCCAAGAGAAGACATGCCAAAACCAATCCTAAGAAACGATGTGTTAAAACTAGAAGACCTAACCGAAGGCATGGTATTAACTGGAACCGTAAGAAATGTCATCGATTTTGGAGCCTTTGTTGACATTGGTGTAAAACACGATGGACTAGTACACATCTCCGAAATGAGTGAATCCTTTGTAAAAAATCCATCTGACATTGTATCTGTAGGTGACATTGTAAAGGTTAAAGTAATTGGAATTGACAAAGAAAGACAAAAAGTAAAATTATCGATGAAATTATAATTTATTATTTAACAAAAAATAAAGAGTGTTGTATATTAATAGTACCTTTCACCAAAAGGTAGAAGGGAGGTTGTAGAACACTTGAAGGAATTACTTAACATATTGAAACTTTATTTGATTTATTTAATTATAAAGCATTTAGAGGAGTAGATAAGGAAAAAGACTAGGATTTGTGCTCCTGGTCTTTTTTTACGTAGTTCACTTTAGAATTACTTATCGACGTCTTGATGTTATTATAACATCGATTGTATCATATGTCAAATTCATAATTTTTATTCTAATCTGTGTATACTAATCTCTTAGGCAATAGGGTTGTTGTCATTATTTTCGACTGGTTTTTCCGAAGGTCTGTCACCTGCTAATGCTTCATAGAAGCAAACAAAGCTAACCATAATATAAGGAATTAACCATAATAAACCAATATATAAAGTAAACATGGATAAAATTACCCATCCAATAAAAGTAAGTCCTAACCAGAAGAAACTCCAACGATTTCCTCTCATCATATCTTCACTTGTTTGTACAATCTCTTTTCCAGACATATCTGGGTTATCATATAATACATAGTAAGATAAAGAATATAAATATCCCTTTACAATAGCATAAATGATAGAAGCGATATAACCAATAAATCCAACAATAGCAAGCCCACCAAATCCAGCAGAAGTAGAAGCATGAATATTGGTATTATAAACAGAAAGCATGGAAACGCCTCCAAAAACTCCTACGGAAAAAATAACAACAAAGATGATAACAAGGACAACAGGAACAATCATTTTTAATAACATGTTTCCAAAAACGCCCCATACTTTTCCAAAGTAAGAAAAACCAATACTTAAGAAATCCGTATAATTTACTTCTTCATCTCGACGTAATTTTATAAACATAACTAAAAAACCAAATGAAATTGGTAAATTAATTAGTAATTGTACAATTGGTCCAATAAACGGAACCAAATTTAATAAAAAGGCAATGGCGAAGGTAATTAAACTATAAAATAAAGTAAGTAAAGCAGCTTTTCCCCATTTTCCTTTTAAAGCTTCACGAGCATTTGCTCTTAATTCTGATGATACTACCATAAAACATCCTCCTTTTAATTTTCTAACAATTAGTATGATATGTAATCGTCAAAGACGACAACATAATTATTTATATTTCGACTTAAGTCTATATGAATTTATACAATCTGTCAAGATAAAATCATAAAAAATAGACAGAAAGTCGAAAAACTTTCTATCTATCTATATGTATCATGTACATTATTTATACCTTTCCTGAATTTCTTTTACTTCCTCATAATGATGTTCCAAAATATCTAAAAACACATCCGCAATCTTAGGGTCAAACTGCGTTCCCTTGCATCTTGTAATTTCAGAAATAACCGTATCAAGAGGAAGCGCATCACGGTAGGTTCTTTTGGAAGTCATTGCATCAAAGGTATCAGCAACCGCTGTAATACGAGCAAAATAAGGAATTTCCTCACCCTTTAACTTTCCAGGATACCCAAACCCATCGTATTTTTCATGATGATGTTTTACGATTGGAATAATATTTTGGAAAATGGTAGCCGTTGATAAAATATGAGCACCAATCGTTGGATGATTTTTAATCTCAGAATACTCATCATCCGTAAGCTTGCCATCTTTTAATAAAATACTATCAGGCACACCAATTTTACCAATATCGTGGAATAAACCACCAATACGAAGCGTTTTTATTTCTTCTTCTGATAAGCCCAAATACTTACCAATTAGCACACTAAACTCCGAAACACGATCCGAATGACCACGTGTATAAGAATCTTTTGCCTCAACCGTATAACGCAAAGTCTGAATACTCTCCATATAAGCACGTTCTAATTGTTCATAAGTATCTTGTAATTTATTATTCATATCTTTAATAACATTCATTTGAGAAATTGCCTTAATACCAGATTCCACAAGCAATAATAATTGGTCAAACTTATCGCTTTTTTCACAATACCCTTGAATATCAAGTCTACGAATGGTCTCCAAAGGAGGGGCTAAATCCTTATGACCAGTTAGTAATAAAATATATAACTCTTTATTAAATTTTCGGATCTCTTCCACCACTTGATCACCATGAATAGGAGTCATAATAAAATCCAAAAGCATTAAATCAAAATGTTCATTTTTTACTTTTTCAATGGCTTCCATAGGGTCAGTTACTCCAGTAAATTCATAGCCAGAACGTTTCAAAAAAATAGAAAGAGAATCAATAATACCTTCTTCATCATCCACAACAATAATCTTATAACCATTTGAAGGATGTTGTAAATTTCCTTTCCTCATAGTTCCACCTCATTTAATTATTTATGTATCTATTATATTCGCAAAAAGTAAGAAAAGCAAGACAAAAACACAAAAAAGAACGAAAATTAACAAAAAGTGTTGTAAATATTAATAGACATATAAAATTTGTCGGAGCGTATCTTGTGTCTGCTCTCATTAAAAATAGCCACAAATTTGAATAAGGGCAGACACAAGGCCTGCCACAACATTATCTAATCAAGAGGTAAAATAACATGGAAAACCGTTCCTTTTCCTAATTCCGATTCAAACGTAATATTTCCATTAAAATGTCCACGAATGGTAGAATAAGACATAAACAATCCTAAACCAGTTCCATTTTTCCCCTTTGTGGTAATCATTTCCTTAAACAACTTATCCTGTACCTCGTCAGGCATACCACAGCCATAATCTCTTACTGAAATAACAATTTCATGCTCTGTTTTTTCCACCAAAAGATCCATAACCTCATTGGTTTTACCATTATAGGCTTGAATCGCATTTGAAATCAAGTTATTGATAACTTGTACAAGACTATTTACATTTCCCTTCAAAGAAAAACTAGCATCAACCATAGTATTAGTACGCAACTCAATTAAAGCATTTTTCAACTCATGACGCATCAAAATATTAACACGTTTTAGTAATTCTTCAATGGTAAAAGCATCTTCTGTATCCTCCGATAAAGTAACTGCCTGTCCTTTAACCGCAGTAATAATATCAGACATATACGAAGTATGAGTCTTTATCTTTTCAATCCACACAGACATATCACGAGCAATCTCATGATGATCGGAAGAATTAACCTCAGGGTCATCAATCGAAGAATCATACTCTTTGGTTAAATCTGTAAGTCCTTCCGCAGCACCTGCAATCGACATAATCGGTGTTTTTAAGTTATGAGCAATACCACCAACTAACTGACCAAGAGAAGCAAGACGTTCCTTTTCAATAAGCAAATCTTGATTTTCCTGAATGGTTTTCATATCTTCAATGTGTTGGGTAATATCCTTAAACAAAATTAAAATTCCCAAAAAGCTACCATTATTTGAAATATTATTAATTTCAATATGAAAATGTTTATTTAAGCTTTTGAAATTTCGCTCAAAAATGAATGTTTCAGGTGAATGTTTTGCCTTTTCTAGAGTCAAAGTCAATTCATCAAGATTGGTACTAGTTGGTTCTAGCAATTTGCAAAAATCAGTATTTCTTACAGAATTTGCAGTAAAGTGGAATGTTTCTAAAAATGTTTTATTAAAGTCAGTAATAATGTTATTTTCATTAATAACTAAATAACAATCTGACATACGATCAACAACCCTTTGCAAAGCAATCGGAGCAACCTTTAAAAAGTCAAACTTCAAAATTGCAAGAGCAAAGCAAAATATAGTAAATGCAAATGAAATAGGTGTCAAATAGATAGACATTTTTATAAGTCCAAAACTGCCTAGTATGTTAATGATAATAGGAATAAAAACACCTAAAACAATTAAAATAGATTGCTTTGAGAAGAATCCAGCATTTTTAATACTATATTTTAATAAATAATAAATAGCAACAAAAAATAAAGCATATGTATAAATTTGATGTACTGTCATATATGGACCAAATATAGTTTCATTTAAGTTAATAGAATAGGATTCATAAAGCAGGTGATGAAAATTATTAGTCCATAGTAATACTAATGAAAGAACAGGGATAATAAATAATAGCAAATAGGACTTCTTAAACTTAATTTTTGTATTAGCAAAAATTAAACCCGTAAAGAAAAGTGCTACTGGCATAAACACATTAGCAATATACGTAATGTATTCAATTTTAAAAATTAGAGTACTATTATGTAAAGAAATTAGTAATGTTTGAATAAAGGTGCAAAAACATTGTAAAAAAATTAGAGCTATATCAAGAGAAAACACCTTTAACAATTGGTTGTTATCCTGTTTCTTTCGTATATAATAGAATAAAATACATAGTAACACTAAAATAATGAATAATATAAGAGAGGCTATATTCATAAAAATACTCCTTTTTAGTTTATTTTTGCATTAAAATATCCTATATCAATTAAATATTGAAAAGAATTTTTAATATAGTTAGTATCAATATAAGGCCATTCAAACCCTATTTTTGCTAAGAAATCTTTTGTAAAATCAGATTCTATAGAAACTTGAGACTTGTATACTAATTTTTTATCGGCATTTAAGTCATTAATAATTCCTTCAAGTTCTTGTTTTTTAGAAGGATCATGCAATATTGTTTCAATGATATTTGAAAAATCTTCATCTGAAATAAGTTTAATATTAATTCCAATTTCAGTTAACATTTGAAATAGTCTATCTAAATCAACATGTTTTTCATTTAATAAATGGAAAACAGTATAATCATTACTCATATGATTTGCAATATCAATAATAGCATTTCCACAATAATCGATTGGTGTAAATTCACAATACAAATTTAGTAAACTTTTTGGAAATACACCGATTTGTAAAAAAGATTTTAATCTATTTACAAAAGCATTTTCAAAATGATTTTGTTGAAATTTACCTTCTGAAAATCGGCTGGTTAAATTTCCAATTCTTAAAATGCAAGCAGATAATCCATCTAAGATAGCATCTAATACAAGTTTTTCAGCTTCAAACTTACTTCTAACGTAAAAATTTTGAAGGTTTTGCCCAATATAGAAATTAGTTTCATTAAATATCATATCTTTTTCAAAATAATTATCAATATTGGCACCCTCAGCAAGATTATTTCCTGATACACTAATAGTAGAAACATGTAACAATTTTAAATTATAATTTTTAGCAAAATCAATAACACGTCTAGTACCAATAATATTAATTTTTTCAAAATCATTGTAACTACCATAATGTTTAACTAATGCAGCACAATGTATAACCGTATTAATATTAGTTCCTAAAACATTATAATCAATCATATTTAAACCAAAGTCTTGTAAAGTAATATCTCCTTCAACTAATTTAATTCTATTTCCAATATATTTATCATATTTAGAATCAAAGTAGAAATGTAAAACATTTTTCAATCTATCTTCAGGAGATATATTATTTTTTCCTCTAATAAGGCAATATACTATACCAGTTTCCCTTTTTATAAAACTATCTAAAACATGAGCACCTAGGAAACCAGTAAAACCAGTTAATAATACATTACCAATAGGAGAATTAGGTATATGCATATTAGGAGTTATTTTATTTTTTTCAAGTACAGTACAATATTTTTCATAATCATTTGAATTAGCATTAAAAGTGTTTTCATCACGTTTAATACAATTTGCTAAGCTTTCTACCGTAGGATTTTCAAAAATATTAGCATAACTTATTTGCAAACCGTTACTAATTGCTTCAACTTGTAGTTTAATTGCTAATAAAGAATCTCCCCCTAATTCAAAGAAATCATCATCAATTCCAATATCTTCAAAACCTAATAAATTTTTAAAGATGATTAAAAGTATTCTCTCGTTTTCATTAGTAGGTTGTTTAATAGTACTTGTAATATGATTAGTTTCAAAATTAATAGGTAATGCCTTTTTATCGACTTTGCCATTTGTATTAATAGGTAATTTTTCTAGTTGCATAAAATAAGTTGGTATCATATAAGTAGGTAAGTTCCTTTTTAAATATTGTTTTAACTCTTGTATATCAATCGTTTTGTTGGCAACAAGGTAAGAACAAATGCATTTTTCATTTTTAACATTATTAATAACAGTAATACATTCCTTCATAGAAGGAAAAGTTAAAATTTTTGAATTAATTTCTCCTAATTCAACTCTAAAACCTCTAATTTTTACTTGATTATCAATTCGTCCTATGAAATCAATCGTGCCATTAGGAAGCCATTTTACTAAATCTCCTGTTTTATAGACAATTCCATCTCCAAATGGGTTTTGAATGAATTTTTCATTTGTTAGAAGAGGATTATTCCAATATCCTTTTGCAACACCATCTCCGCCTACCCATAATTCTCCTGGTACATCAATAGGATTCAATTGTCCAGAAGAAGAGACAACGTAGGCGGTTGAGTTAGAAATTGGTCTACCAATAGGGATAGAGTTTGTATATTTTTGATCAATTGTAAAACAACAAGAAAAAGTTGTATTTTCTGTTGGCCCATATCCATTAATGATAGTCAAGCTAGGATTAGCAGTAAGTGCCATATTAATATGTTTTGGAGAAAGAACATCTCCACCTGTTAGTAAAGTTTTTACACTACGAAACATATGAGGATTTTCTTCACATAATTGATTAAATAGAGGTGCAGTAATCCATAACATGGTAATTTTATATTTCAATAAATAATCCTGTAATAATGTAGAGTCTAATAAAGTATCTTTTTTTATAACATATAATTCAAAGCCATTAAGTAATGCACCAAAAATTTCAAAAGTACAAGCATCAAAAACAATAGAGCCCGTTTGAAGGATTCTTTCTGTCTTATCAAAATTAATAAATTTATTATTTTTTACTAGGCGAATGATATTTCTATGTTTTATCATAACTCCCTTAGGATTGCCAGTAGAACCAGATGTATACATAATGTAAGCAAGGCTATCTGGTTGAATATTTATACAATTAAGGTTAGAAATATCATTTTTGTTGTAAATAGAATTATCATAATCAATACAAAGGGACTGAATAGTATTAGTAGCTTTATGGATATATTGTTTTGTAGTTAAAATAATTTTTGCTTTTGAATCTTTAATAATATAATCAATTCGCTCCATTGGATAGCTTACATCAATAGGAAGATAAGTAGCACCAATTTTTAAAGTAGCTAAAATTGCGATGATAGATTCAAGAGACTTATCTAACAATAAACAGATAATGTCGTTAGATTTGGCTTGGTTAGCAAGTAAAAATCTAGCTAATTGATTTACTTTTTCATTTAGTTTTCGATAAGTTAATTTTTGATCTTCAAATACAAGAGCTATATTGTTAGGAGTTTGATTTACTTGTTCTTCAAATAAATTAATGATTGTTTTATCTTTAGGATAATCTGTTTTAGTATTATTAAAATCATATAATATATGATGAACCTCTTCTTTAGAAAGCATATTAATATTAGATATTGTCGCATTTGTATTTTTTAAAACAGAGTGAATAATATTAATATAATGAGAAGCCATTCCTTTAATAAAATCCTCATCAAACAATTTTGTACAATATTCAAAACGTAAAGAATAGATATTATCAATAGGTATGATTTCTAACGTTAAATCAAATTTAGCGACATTGTTGTCTGGTATAAAATAAGTTAGAGTGGTACCATTAAAATTAATTTTAGGATAACCATTATTTTGGTAAACAAACATAACATCAAAAAGAGGGGTTCTACCGATATCTTTCTTTATATTCAAATCTTTTATAAGATGGTCAAAAGGATAACTTTGATATTTGAAACTATCAATACAATTTTTTCTAATAACTTGAGCAAATTGTTCAAAAGATAAACTAGAATCTACGTTATTTCGTAAAGCCAATATATTTACAAACATACCAAGGACATTAGTTAGTTCTGGCATATTTCTACCAACAATTGGAGTTCCTACAACAATATCTTCTTGGCTACTATATTTTGATAACAAAATATAGTAACAAGATAGCATAAACATATAAGGAGTAATATTTAAGTTTTTGGCAATTGAATTTATCTTATCAAAGGTTTCTCTAGATAAGTCTATATGATAATTTGCACCTTTAAAACTTTGAATAGATGGTCTTGGATAAGAAGTTGGCAAGTTTAATAAAGGTATTTCATCTTTAAATTGATTTACCCAATATTTTTTTACTGTTTTTGTCTCAACACTTTTTAAATTAGTATTTTCCCATAAAGTAAAATCTGTATAATCAATTTGTTTTTCTGGTAAAGATACATCATTATATAAATTACAAAGTTCTTGTAATAAAATACTTAAAGAAGAACCATCACTGATAATATGATGCATATCTAGTAAAAGTAACATTTGATTATCATTTAACTTAACTAATTTAGTTCTAAATAAAGGAGCTTTAGATAAATCAAATGGTTTTACAAAATCAGTATAAATATCATTTAAATTACTATTAGTAGTACTGTCTAATGTTAATTTGAAATTAATACTATCTTCAATAATTTGAGCAACATTATCATCTCTAATTTCAAAATGAGTACGTAAGGACTCGTGTCTATTAATCAAAATTTTAAAACAGGATTGTAATTTTTCAATATCTAGCAAATGCTCAAGTACTATTCCACCAGCAATATTATATAAGGTGGAATTTGTTTCAGAACTAGAAGCATAATAAATTCTTTTTTGGGCACAAGAAGCAGGATAATAACTTAAAGCATCATATTTTGGTATTGTACCTATATGCTTTTGTGTTTTAATATTTCCAACAAAATCAGCTAAATCACTTAAAACTGGATGTTCAAAAACATCACTTACTGTTACTTCTAAACCAAATGAAGATAATATATGCGAAGTTAATTTAATTGCTAATAAAGAATCTCCGCCAATTTCAAAGAAATTATCATGAGCACTAATTTTATCCACATGAAAAATATCTTTCCAAATGGTGGCTAATTTTATTTCAGAAGGAGAAGAAGGTTCAACAAAATCAGTAGATTTTACTGAAAAATCCACTTCCGGTAATCTTTTTTTATCTACTTTTCCATTCGTATTAATAGGCAAAGCATCTAAAGGAATAATAAAAGAAGGAACCATATAGTTTGGTAAAGATTTTTTTAAGAAATCTTTTAATTCCTCTATGTCATTGCCAGATTGAAATACAACATAAGAACAAATAAATTTATCATTTTGATGTTCACAAGTTATAGTAATACTTTCCCTAATGTTAGAAAACTGTAAAATTTTAGCATTAATCTCATTTAATTCTATACGGAAACCTCTAATTTTAACTTGATGATCAATTCTTCCAATAAATTCGATATTACCATTAGGAAGCCATTTTACTAAATCTCCTGTTTTATAAACACGAGAAGAATTAAAAAAATCTGTTACAAATGCTTTTTTTGTCAAAGCCTCATTGTTCAAATATCCCCTTGCAACACCATGACCACCAACCCATAATTCGCCAGGGACACCAATTGGTAATAAGTTGCCAAATTTTGATACAACATAACAAGAAGAATTAGTAATAGGGACACCAATTGGAATGGAATGGTCATACACAGAAGAAATTGTAAAACAACAAGAAAAAGTAGTGTTTTCTGTTGGTCCATATCCATTAATAACCGTTAAATTTGGATTAGCGGACTTTACCATACGAATATGTTTTGGTGATAATACATCACCACCAGTTAATAAGCAACGAACGGACTTAAACACAGATGGATTTTGTTCACAAATTTGGTTAAAAAGTGGGGCAGTAAGCCACAAAATTGTGATGTTGTGTTTTTCCAAAAATGTTTCAAAAGTAGAAACAGTCAATAAATCGTTTTTCGTAATTAAATACAATTCAAGTCCATTTAATAAAGCCGCCCAAATCTCAAAAGTACAAGCGTCAAACACAATAGAGCCAGTTTGTAAAATTCTATCATTTTCTTCAAAAGAAATAAAGTTAGTATCTTTTACAAGACGTACAATACTCTTTTGTTCAATCATAACTCCTTTTGGATTACCAGTAGAACCAGAAGTATACATGATATAAGCTAAATCAGAAGAAGAAGACTTAGGAAGAATGTTAGAAGGCATATTAGAGTTATAAAATTCGCAATCTAGGTCAACATCTATAATTTCAATATCAGTAGCAAGCAAAGAAGAAGTTTTTTTGCTTGCCAAAATTAATTTTGCTTTAGAGTCATTTAACATATAATTAACTCTTGAAGTTGGGTACTGAGTATCAATAGGAAGATAGCAAGCACCAACTTTCAAAATTGCCAATATAGATATAATCATTTCTATAGACTTATCTAAAAATACAGCAATAACATCCTCTTTTTCCAAAGGATGTGTTTGTAAATAATATGCAAGTCTATTCGCTTTTTCATTTAATTCACAGTAAGTAAATTTTGTATCATAGAAGACAACAGCTGTTTTATTAGGTATTCTTCGCACTTGTTCTTCAAATAAATCAATAATGGTGTTATTTGGTAAAATATCAGAAGAAATATGGTTAAACCCATACAAAATCTCATACTTCTCTTTAGAAGTCACAATCTCAATCTCATGAATGCCAACATCTTTTCTTTCAAGTACCTGATGAATCATATGTAACATACGTTCATGAATCGCACGAATTTCACTTTCCTCGTACTTATCTGTTCGGTAATCATAAGCAATATCAATACAACCTGTATCATTTAAATCATACAAGTGAATTTCCAAATCATCATTTACATTCCCATTAAAAGCCCATCTTGTATCGTAAGGAACACCACTTTCCTCACTTGCTTTTGTAATTTGATAAGACATCAAAATATGATACAAATTTGGTAAACTGGCATCTTTTTTACGTAAGTCTTCTAAAATATATTGGTACGAGTATTTTTGATGACGCATCATCTCAAAGGAACTCTTAGCAATTCGACTGGCAAATTCTCCAAAAGATAGATTTTCCGTAAGGTTTAGACGTAATGGGACAACATTAATAAACATACCCATTGTATTTTTTTCTTTAAAATTAGTACGGTTTAAAATAGGAGTTCCCATAACAAAATCTTCTAATCCAGAAACACGGCTTGTGTAAATAGCATATAACCCCATAAAGAAATTAAAAGCCGAAATATGAGTGTCTTTACAATAAGCATTAATTTGGTCCATTTCTTTTTTAGAAATCGTAAAGGAAAGACGATTGGCTTTACAAGAAAAGCTATCGGCATCTTCTTTACTACTAGGAATAGAAGCTGATTCTGGTATGCTTTCAAACACAGAATCCCAGTAAGCTTTATCTTTTTTAAACTTATCACTAGCTCGGTATTCTTGTTCTGCTGAAATATAATCGACATAAGAGGAAATGCTACTTACATCGATTTCTTCATGATGAATAATAGACGAATAAATACGTACCACTTCTTTTGCCACTAATCCAAGTGTCCAAGAATCGGATACTAAATGATGAATATTAACACTAAATCCACCAGAACCATCTGGCATACGAAACATCTTGCAAGTAAATAAATTGGAATACATGTCAAAAGGTTCTTTCATCAAATTGGCTTCAATTGTGGAAACTCCATCTTTTGAAGAAACCTCAACTGTTTCAATGTTAAAAGGAACGTACTCGTTTACGGTTTGTTTCATTTCATTTTCTTCTAACACCATGCGAATACGAAGACTATCATTATATTTTACAAGCAAGTTAAGAGCTTGTTCTAATACATCAAAATCAATTTTTTCATACAAAAAAGCAGTTCCGCAAATATGGTTAATTGACGAACCTTTAAAATATTGTTCCGTTACTAAAATTGACTTTTGAGGAGCTGTTAAATCATATAATTTTTCTTTCATAATATCACCTTTACATTCTACATCCCATAAAAGACAAAGTCCTTTATAATATAGCAATTATATAATTAAATTTTCAAAAAAGAAACACTTTTTGGCAAATGTCACCAAAAGTATATGTAATTGTAACATATATGTAATATTTGGTCGGTAAATACGGAATAAAGTCGAAAAGTGTCGTAAAAACAAGAATTCATAAAAATATTGAGAAATCAAACAAAAGATGATATAATATTTTTTAGTATCAATTGGTAATAGTCGCTCGGTAACTATCAATGATGCTTCTTTCAGAGGAAAAGGAGGTTTAGGATAATGGGACAAAAAGTAAATCCTCATGGATTAAGGGTTGATGTTACGAAGGACTGGGATTCGCAATGGTATGAAGAACCAGAGTTTGCTGATAACATAGTAGAATTAGAGAATAACAATCAAAAAGTTGGAAAAATAAGAAATTAGGATTCACAATAGTTTTCTAATTTCATCCGATTTTATCCGAGCGACAAAGGTAGGTATCTGTTGTTTAGATGCCTACTGTTTATATTTTAAGTGCAAATGTTTCAAAAAATCGATTAAGACCATCAAAATTGGAAATACTGTCATAGATAGAAAAGGTGGCGAACGAAACATGAAAAAACAAAGAAAGTCTAAAGTAAAAGATAATACCAGAATCGTTGTGGTTACCATGAGTATTTTATTTTTCTTAACCATAACAGGATTTTACTTATTCAATTGGTACATAAATATCGATATTGCAAAACCAAATGTAGAAGCAGACTATACGGTAGGAAGAACCACACAAATTGTAGCCGATGTAAAAGAAGAAAGCCGCACCATTTCGGAAATGTTAGAAAGTGTATCAAATTGTGTAGTAGGAATTTCAAAATTACAGGATAACGGAAATTCTATTTTTCTAAAAGATGGAAGTACCAAATTAGGTTTAGGAACTGGAATGATTGTATCTGAAAATGGCTATATTTTAACCAATGAACACGTATCTGGGGCGAAATTTAGTACCTGTTATGTCACATTAGAAAATGGAAAAAACTATGTTGCCAATGTTGTATGGTCCGATTCTGATTTAGATTTAGCCATTCTTAAAATTGGAGCAAATGGATTACCATATATCACACTAGGCGATTCCGATAATGTCAAAATGGGAGAAAGAGTGTATGCCATTGGTAACCCCATTGGTTATGAATTTCAAAGAACGGTTACTAGTGGGATTATCAGTGGGGTGAATCGAACCATCAAAATTGAAGAAGAGGAAAGAAGTTCGTATTTAGAAGACTTAATTCAAACCGATGCTACCATTAATCCTGGTAATAGTGGCGGACCATTAATTAATGCCGATGGAGAAGTAATAGGAGTAAATTCCATAAAAATCACCTCAGCAGAAGGAATTGGGTTTGCAAGTCCTATCAATTTAATCAAACCAATTTTACAAAGTTATTTACAAACAGGAGAATTTGAAGAGGCAAGTTTAGGAATTTATGCCTATGATAAAGAAGTCATACCATATTTGGATAACACCATTAACATAGAAGAAGGAATTTATGTAATTGATGTCATTCCAAACGGACCAGCAAGTAATGTAGGAATTATGCCAAATGATATTATTTTAAAAATAGATGGTAAACCTCTAAACAAAATGACAGAATTACGAAGTTATATTTATACCAAAAAACCAGAACAAGAAGTAACCTTGCAAATACTAAGAAGAGGCATTATCACACCAGTCAAAATTGCATTAGGAAGAAAATAAAAAGATGAGGGTTGTTTGTAATAAAATAAAATGATATACTGTTACTATCATGAAAGATAGGAGATGAAATATATGACAAAATTAGAGAATAAATTTGTAGCATTTGATACAGCATTAAAAAGATTAAAAGAGGCAATTGACTTATACCAAAAACAAGAAAACCCAGTATTATTAGATGGAACCATACAAAGATTTGAATTTTGTGTAGAATTAGGTTGGAAAACACTAAAAGAGTACCTAGAATATGAAAAAATGGGAGAATTCAATTCTCCACGTGCTACGATTAAAGAATGTTTTAGCATAGGATTTATACAAAATGCAGAAGAATGGCTTGATATGTTAGATGACAGAAACTTAACCAGCCATACCTATGACGAAGTAATTGCAAAAGAAATTTATCGAAATATTATCATAAAGTATTATGATATTCTAATGAATACTAGAAATAAAATAAAAAGTGAGATTGAAAATGAAAAATAAATATGGAATAGAAGAAAAAATATTTGATGAAATGTTAGTAATATTTAAAGAGATTTCTCAGATTAGCCAAGTAATTTTATTTGGATCAAGAGCCAAAGGAACCTATAAGGAAACCTCTGATATTGATTTAGCAGTAGAATTTGAAAAAGAAGATAAAAAATTATTACTTATTCGAAGGTTAGATGAAATGCGTTGTGCCTTAAAATTTGATGTACTAAATCAAAAGCAAATACAAAACGAACAATTAATAAATGACATTAAAACAGAAGGGATTGTAATTTATCAAAAATAAACGAATAAAATATTGGGACGATGTGTTCATCGTCCCATAAAAATTCAAATAAAATTATAATCCATAAAAATGGCTATCCAAACAAAGTTGAGCACGACCTGCTGTTTTAGCATCAGCATGAAGAGCATTTTCAATAAAATCAGGATGTTCTTTTATAAATTTCTCCATACTACCATCAGGGTCTTTTATAAATTCACGAACCAATGCCATTTGAGTATCATCCAAAATTCCTTTTTCATAAGCAGATTGGAATAATGCTTCATCAATCGAAACTAAACTATAGGATTTAATACCCAAATCCTCTAAACGTTCTTTTCCCCCTTGCATACGGTCTACTACAGATAATGACCAAATTAACTCTCCACCTAAATTTTGAATTGCAGGAATCCAAGCACGAATAAAACTAGAAGCCACTGTAATTAAGTCAGTTACATGAAGTACTTTTTTACCAGCAATCGAAGTAATTTCCTTTGTTTCTTCAAAATCAAAATCGCTTACATAAGTGGATAAATTCTTATAAATCGTAATATGTGGTTTTTTTAGTAAATGAGCAAGTAAAACAGAAAAGAACCAATCTCTTCTTTCTCCACCAGAAATATAATCAATGTCTTCTACTGAAATGGTATTATTAATAAAAGCAATCATTTCATCAATCACATTATGATAAATCGAATTGGTATCGTATTGAGTTTTAACTTTTGTTAATAATTGTTTTGGAAAATGAGCCACATCAGCCATATTGTTATCAATAAAACTCAATAAATCCACAGCATCCTTTTCACTACCATATACAAAATGGGTATTAATAAAATAAGCACTAATCTTTCCGAGAAGTTAACCAAAAAGGCTTATCACCATGACATACCTTAACCGCATTTGTTTCAAATAAATGAGATTTTAAATTACTCATAATTTTGACCTCCTTAACAAATCTTACATAATGATAAAATAAAAAACGAATAATGTCAATAAAACGAAAAAAATCAATTTATAAATCTTGTCAAACCAAAAAGAAAATAGTAGAATAAGAAAAAGCGAGGAGGAGAAAGATGGGTCAGAATAGAAAAACGAAAAAAAATACCAAAAAGAAAAGAAGAATCAATAAAGCCATTTTGATACGAAATGTTCTTATTCTAGCAGTTATTGTAATAGGAGGAATTTTTGTATTTACCAGAAAAAAGGAATCACCAGGACAAATTGTTTTTCAGGAATATTTTGCAAAACTACAAGAAAAAAATTATGAAGCCATGTATGATATGATTACGAAAAACAAAAAAGGAAGTATTTCAAAAGAAGATTTTGTATTAAAAAATCAAAATATTTATGAAGGAATTGGGTTAAGCAATCTTACATTAAAAATAGAAGAAATAAAGCAAGACAAGGGAAGGGATATTATTAATTATCATGCTACCTTAGATACACTAGCTGGAAAAATCGAATTTGATAATACCATGACACTAGTAGAAGAAGATAATGCCTATAAAATTGTGTGGACCACAAAAGAGATTTTCCCAAAACTTGCTACAAACGATAAAGTAAAAGTAAACATGACACAGCGGAGTAAGAGGTAATATTTACGATAGAAATGGGAATTTGCTTGCAGGAGAAGGAACTTCATCTTCTATTGGGTTAGTGCCAGGAAAAATGAATCCAGATACCAAAGAACAAGATATTAAAACTATTGCTGGTATTTTAGAGACTACCGAAAACTATATTAACCAAGCCTTAAGTGCAAGCTGGGTAAGAGACGACACTTTTGTGCCCATCAAAACTATTGAAAGATCAAGCCAAAATACCAAAGATCGTTTACTACAAATAAAAGGAATCAAAATTGCAGATAGTAAATCCAGAATGTATCCTTACGGAGAAGCAACCTCACACTTATTAGGCTATATTCAAACCATTGGAGAAGAAGAGCTACAACAACTAGCAGGAAAAGGTTATACCGCCAATAGCGTCATTCGGAAAAACAGGATTAGAAAAAGACTATGAAGACAAATTACGTCCAAAGAATGGTTGCCAAATTATCATTACAGATTCAGAAGGAAAGACAAAACAAAACCTTGCCAAATCCGAAGTAAAAAACGGAGATGATATTACCTTAACCATTGATGCCAATTTACAACAAAAAGTATACGAACAATTTAAAAATGACAAAAGCTGTTCGGTTATGATGAATTATAAAACCGGAGAAATCTTAGCCTTAGTTAGTACACCAACTTTTAACTCAAATGATTTTACCCTAAAAATGACTACCGATAAATGGAACCGTTTAGTCAATGACCAATCACAACCACTTTTTAACCGTTACAAACAAACGTGGGCACCAGGCTCTTCTATTAAACCAGTTATTGGAGCAATTGCCATGACAACAGGAGATTTAGATCCAAACGAAAACTTTGGTAGAAGTGGAACCAAGTGGCAAAAAGACGAAGGTTGGGGAGATTTCTATGTAACCACACTAAAAGAATATGGAGATGAAGTCAATTTACGAAACGCACTCATCAATTCCGACAACATCTATTTTGCCAAAGTTGCCCTAAAAGTAGGTACTAAAGAAATGGAAAAACAATTAAAGAAAATCGGATTTGGAGAAAGTTTAGACTTAGGACAAAGTGTTACGAAATCCACCTATGGAGAAGATGACAAAATTACTTCAGAAGGACAACTAGCCAATACTGGTTATGGACAAGCAAAAGTATTAGTAAATCCTATCCATATGGCTTCTATTTATTCTGCTTTCTTAAATGAAGGAAACATGATAAAACCATACTTAATAAAAGAAGAAGGAAAGCAAACAGAATATTTAAAACGAGAAGTATTTTCCAAAGAAGCAGCAGCTACCATAAAAGAAGACCTAATTCAAGTAGTAGAAGACCCAAATGGAACAGGGCATGAAGCACAAATGAAAGGCAAAATGCTAGGAGGAAAAACAGGAACTGCAGAAATTAAAGATTCCCAAGATGATGATACAGGAACAGAAATAGGATGGTTTGATTGTTTTTTGGATGATGAAAATAATCCATTATTAATGATTACCATGGTAGAAGATGTAAAAGAAAGAAGAGGAAGTCATTATATATTACCAAAAGTAAAAAATGTATTACGATAAAATAAGGTTTCCGTAGAGGAAATAAATACCAAAAAAAGAAATCCACAAAGTTTTCCACATATGTGGAAAACTTTTGTGGATTATGTGTGAATAGGAATTATCGAGTGAGCTTATACCAAGACTCAAACAAAAATCCCATCATACTCCACAAAGAAACTTGTGGAATTTCTTTTTCGGCAACAATATTAGAACGTCCAACCACTTCTCCATTTAGAGAATACGTAATCTCACCTAAAGTTTGCCCTTTTATAACAGGTGCTTGCAAGGTATCTGCTAAATTCACATTTTGCACCAAATTTTTTTCTTGCCCTTTTTTCACCAAAGCACCAGTTGAATTTTCTAAAATAGCATTTACATTTTTTAAAGTTCCCTTTGCTACTGTGAGAGATTTAACAACATCATTCTTTTTTCCAAACTCACGATAAGAATAAGTACTAAAGCCATAATCCAATAATTTTTGAGCTTCTGCAAAACGTATTTTAGTAGTAGGAGCTTTCATAACAACAGCAATTAACGATAAATCATCACGAGTAGCACTAGCTGACAAATTATACAAAGCAAGAGAAGTTGAGCCAGTTTTTAAACCGGTTGCTCCTTTATAATTACGAATTAACTTATTGGTATTTACCAGTTGTGATTTTCCATCACGTAAACTATCCATCCAAATGGTGGTATAATTCGTAATACTAGGATGATTAATAAGCAATTCACGAGACATAAGCGAAATATCATAAGCCGAAGTCTCATGCCCATCTTCATCAATCCCATGGCAATTTTTAAAAGTAGTATCCTTCATACCAAGAGCCTGTGCTTTTTGGTTCATTTGAAGAACAAACCCTTCCTCAGAACCTGCCAAATATTCTGCCATAGCAACAGTACAATCATTAGCAGAAACCACACAAATTGCCTTTAACATCTCATTTACCGTTAACATTTCACGAGTATCTAACCAAATTTGAGACCCACCCATACTACGAGCATTTTCACTACAAGGAATTTGAGTATCTAACGTAATTTTGCCACTATCCAAAGCTTCCATAATTAATAAAATCGTCATAACCTTTGTTACACTAGCGGGCTTCAATTTTTCATGCATATGATGGTCATATAACACCTTACCGGTATTTTGTTCAATCAAAACAGCCCCACCGCATTCCAAATTAAGCGAACCAGAATTTTCCGAAGCAGTACTAGCATTCACAGAAGAAGTAATCTCATCCGAAGACCAAACAAACTCCCCCGTAGCACCAAAAGAAACCACAGGAAATAGGAAACAAAAAATCAGTACCAATAAAATGATAGGAATAATAAGTTTATAATTAATATTCATTCCAAAACCCCCATTAAAAAGACTAATAAATTATATGTAATAAAAAGAAAAATAGAAGTAAAAAGAGGAATAAGTTGACAAAGTAACATAATGTGAACTATAATAAGTATATTAAAAAAATATAAGAATGTGGAGCAATAAAACACATTACAAAATAAAGAAGGAGGATTGTTTCAAAATTACAGTTAAAACAAAAAGAAAAGGAGACAACTATGAAGAAAAAAATATTACAAATTATAGTACTATTTGTACCATTAATGTTTATGCTAGGATATGGATTAATGTATCATTCGTATGGATTAGAGTATCATTTATATGGCGTAAAGTTTTTTTATGGAAATCATACATTATATGGAGAACGGAAAATAATCCAATTTCCATTTGAAATGGTAAAAGACCTTCCTGAAGAACCAAATTGGTATGAGGAAAATGTTTTTGATGAACTCATTTACTATTTTGACCAAGAAAGAGAAATAGGTCATTGGTTGGATGAATTATGCTTTAAAGGTATTGATTTAGTTAATAAGAGTGGAGACCCCATACCATTCCACAGTTTTGAACTCGGCTCAATGTTTGGAGTGTTGCTGTTTCAAAATGACGGAAATTTAGTACTCATAAGTTCTAGTTGTGGATATGAGGGTTTAAAAAGAATGGAGGTTTTTGAAAACTCTATTCAAAAATACGGAAAAAGATATTGTTATACCTTAGAAACAATTATAGACGAATGGGATGGTTCGTATATTGATTCCAAAAATAACAATACTTTATATTACTACATTAATGATGGTGAGCCAAAGATTCAAAAAATGGACGAGGGAGTTAAAAAAGTGGACGGACATTATTTGTATGAGTGCACAAGCTATCCAATATTGCTAAAAAACGGACAACTTTATAGCTATATTTTAGAAGGAGCCGAATGGTATATGCCTGGAGATTATGGGTATTATGTAGAAGAACCCAAAATAAAAAAAATAATTCTTACGGATTTGCAAGGTACTTGCGAAATTAAGAAATATACAGAAGCAAGCGCAAGGCTAAGCAGTGTGTCAATACTACCAAATGAAAGGGAGTTTTTTACGATTTGGTTAGAAGGAGACGGATTAAAAGAGGTAGAAGAGGGTGAATACGACTTAACAGAGGGGTGTTCTATTTTGCAAAAAGAAGATGTTAGTGTTGTTACAAAAGAACTTTCAAATACACAAGAGCACTGGATACTCCTTGATAGATCATCGGGCTATGACGACAGATATTTTTGGTAAAAAAGAAACAAGAAAACACCCATGGTGGCAGTTGCTACTGTGGGTGTCCTTCGTATTAGCAAGAAATTTCTAAAAAATATTGCAAAAGCCTACGGAACATGATAGAATGGGACAAGAAGTAAAAGAAGGAGTGATGATATGACAATCTTACTAAAAAACGGAAATGTAATTGATTATGCATCAAGATGTAACCAAAAAATGGATATTTTAGTAAAAGACAGAAAAATCGCAAAAATTGCCAATCAAATTAATGAAGTAGCAGACAATACCATTGACTGTACTGGTCTTATGGTAATACCTGGAATGATTGACATGCATTGTCATCTAAGACAACCAGGATTTGAGTATAAAGAAACAATTGAAACTGGATCGAAAAGTGCTGTTAAGGGTGGTTTTACAACAATTTGTCCTATGCCAAATACCAAACCAACCCCAGATAGCGCTATTATTTTGAAAGAAATTATCGAAGAAGCAAAACGAGTAAACCTATGTAATGTTCTTCCATATTCAAGTGTTTCTAAAGGAGAAAAAGGAGAAGAATTAGTCAATTTTGAAGAAATGAAACAAGCAGGTGCCATTGCTTTTTCCGATGATGGAATGCCAGTTGTAAATGCAAAAATGATGAGAGAAGCTATGATAAAGGCAGATAAAGAAGGGACATTTGTTGCTTCTCACTGTGAAGAAAAATCGGTAGCCGCTGGTGCCATTAATGCTGGGGAAGTCGCTAAAAAACTAGAAGTAGAAGGTGTATTACCAGAAGCCGAAGAAATTATGGCAGCCCGTGAAATCGTTATATCCGAAACCAATAAAGTAAGAGGACATATTTGCCACATTAGTACCAAAACATCGGTAGCTATGATACGAGATGCCAAAAAAAGAGGAGTGCCAATTACTTGCGAAACATGCCCACACTACTATAGCTTTACTGTAAAAGAAGTATTAGAATCTGGAACCAATGCAAAAATGAACCCACCATTAAGAGAAGAAGACGATAGACTAGCTATTATTAAAGGACTACAAGAAGGAACCATTGATGCCATCATTACAGACCATGCACCACATAGTGAAGAAGAAAAACAAAAACCACTATCACAGGCACCAAATGGAATCATTGGCTTCGAAACCGCACTAGCCGCAAGCATTACAAACCTAATCGAACCAAAACACCTAAGCTATTTAGACCTAGTTCGTCTAACCTCATACACACCTGCCAAACTATTAAAACTAGAAACCAAAGGGCAACTAAAAGAAGGATATGATGCTGACATCACCATATTCGATCCAAACTTAGAATATGTATATGAAAAAGAAAGTATTGTATCAAAATCCAAAAACACACCATTCATCGGTAAAAAATTAAAAGGAAAAGTCATGTACACCATCGTAGGTGGAAGAATTGTATACGAAAAATAGATCTGTAGGGGGCGATGCCAACATCGACCTACTTGTAAAATCCATAAATAGAATAGGAGAAAATAAAACCATGAAAAATGCAATGGATCAATTAATTGATAAAATAAAACAAATGGACAATCCAACCGTAATGGGACTAGACCCAAGATACGACATGTTGCCAACTTGTATTACGAAAAAATATGAAAACACGATCAAAGGAGCATGTGAAGCAATCCTAGAATTCAACCAAGCACTAATTGATGCTACATATGACATCATTCCAGCTGTAAAACCACAAATTGCCTTTTACGAAATGTTTGGAACAGATGGAATAGAGACTTTCAAACAAACATGTAACTATGCAAAACAAAAAGGCATGATTGTCATTGCCGACATCAAGAGAGGAGACATTGGCTCTACCGCAAGTGGATACTCCAATGCCTACCTTGGAAGAACCCCATTATTAGAAAAAGAAGAACCTATCTTTGATGTCGACTTTGCCACCATCAACCCATACTTAGGAATCGACGGGATTAAACCATTCATCGAAGATTGCAAACAATATGGAAAAGGTATTTTCATCATCGACAAAACCTCAAACCCATCTTCAGGAGAACTACAAGACCTAAAACTAGAAAATGGAAATACCATCTATGAGCAAGTAGCCCTATTAATTGAAAAATGGGGAGAAGACCTAAGAGGAGAGTACGGTTATAGTAGTATATCCTCTGTTGTAGGAGCAACGTATCCAGAACAGATACAAACCCTAAGAAAACTAGCGCCACATACCTTCTTCCTAATTCCAGGCTATGGAGCACAGCGGAGGAAAAGCAAAAGACATTGCACTAGGGTTTGACCAAAATGGAATAGGAGGCATTGTCAATGCCTCAAGAAGCCTAATGTGTGCATACAAAAAAGAAGAATGGAAAGAACAATTCTCCGAAGAAGAGTTTGCAAAAGCCACAAGAGCCGAAGCCATAAAAATGAGAGACGAATTAAACGAAGCAATCAAACATAAATAATGTGTGTAAGCCCCCCCCCCAGTCGCTAAATCGCGACAGCCCCCTTAAGAAAAGGGGACTTTTAGCACTGTTTTTACATAAAGAAAAAGGAGAAAACAGAAATGCAAATTGGAAAAGATTATATTGGAGTAGGTTGTGGTGCATTTATTATAAATGACCAAAACGAATTATTATTACAACAAAGAAATAAATCACCAGAAAAGGAATATTGGTCAATACCAGGTGGAAAAGTAGAAATGTTTGAAACATTCGATCAAGCAGTCAAAAGAGAAGTAAAAGAAGAAACTGGTGTTGATATAGAGGTAATAGAACTCCTTGGCATTTGCGACCATATTGTACCAAATGAAAAGGTACATTGGGTATCACCAGCATATTTATGTAAGATTACAAAAGGAGAACCTACCATCATGGAACCAAAAAAACATACAGATATGAAATGGTTTTCATTAGAACAATTGCCACAAAATTTAACCATTACTACAAAAAACGCATTAGAATGTTACAAAAAATATAAAAAATAAAAAAGGAGAAAAAGATGAAAGTAAATTGCAAAGCTGAAATTGTAAAAATTGAACAGTTAAAAGAAGATATTTATAAATTTAGTGTAAAAGCAGACGAAATGGTAAAACAAGCAAAACCTCGGACATTTTATTGAAATTCGAGTAGTAGATGACATTGAGCCATTATTAAGAAGACCAATTAGTATCTACAATTTAGAAAAAGAAAAAGGAATATTAGAATTTATTTTTCAAGTAAAAGGAAAAGGAACTAGTCTTCTTGCTAATCGTAAGGTAGGAGAAAAATTAGACATTCTTGGACCACTTGGGTATGGCACCTTTAAAGTAAAAGATTATAAAAAGGTATCCATTATTGGAGGAGGAATTGGAATCTTCCCATTATATGAATTAGCAAAAGAACTAAAACAACAAACTACAACCAATGTACAAGTATATTTGGGATTTCGAAATAAAGACCTAATAACACTAGAAAAAGAGTTTAAAGAAGTATCGGACGAACTTATTATTACGACAGACGATGGAAGCTATGGAATTTCCGGATTTGCTATAAATGAACTAAAAAAAGACTGCCAACAAGAAACACCAGACAAAATATTTGCCTGTGGACCATTACCAATGCTAAAAGCAGTGCAAGCCTTTGCTAAGGAACACAATATCCCATGTGAAATATCATTAGAACAAAAAATGGCATGTGGGCTTGGTGCATGTTTAGGATGTGCCGTAAAAACAGCTAAAAGCCCACAAGATGCCCCAGAATACTGGCATGTATGCAAAGCAGGACCAGTATTTAATGCCACAGATGTCGAAATCTAGGGAATAGGTATAATAGAAATATACGTAAAATTGGAAATAGGAGGGAAATATGCAAACAGAATATATCGAACATGAAATTAAGGTCTTAAACATCAATATAGACCAAGTAAAAGCAAAATTGGAAGAATTAGGAGCGAAAAAAGTTTATGAAGATGAGCGAAAATTTACTGTGTTAGACAATGAAAATGGAGATTATTTGAAACAAGATAAGCTAATTCGTGTCACAGAAGAGGGAAGTGTAAAGGTTTCAATTCATATTCATAATAGTAAGCCAGAAATAAAAGAAGCCATAAAATACAAAGCGAGTCGAGTAAAAGAACAACTAGATTTCTTTTCGGCAATTGGTTTAAAACCAATTGCTAAAGCCAAAGCACTTAGAATTTCTTATGAAATGGGAAATGTTGATTTTGACATTGATGATTTTTACAAAATTCCTCCATTTTTAGAAATTGATATAGAACATGTACCAAACTATCAAGAATTGTTAAAAAAATTAGGATTAGAAAATAATGAAGTGGTAAGAATGGGAACAGAAGCAATCTTTGAGCATTATGGATTAAATTATTTTGAAGAATATAAAATATAGAAAAAGGAGAAAAAATATGAATACAAGCGTTAATCTAGCCGGAATTAAGATGAAAAATCCAGTAACTGTTGCATCACGGAACATTTGGCTATGGAAGAGAATTTGAAGAATTTATTGACTTAAACAAACTTCGGAGGAATTTGTACCAAAGGAACCTCATTAAAACCAAGAGCGGGAAACAAACCACCACGTGTTTATGAAACACCAGCTGGCATGTTAAATGCCATTGGGCTTCAAAATCCGGGAGTTACCTATTTTATGGAAAATGACTTACCATATCTTAAAAAATTTGATACTGCCATAATTGTGAATGCCTGTGGAAGTACCATAGAAGATTACGTAGAACTTGCCAAAGTATTAAACACATTAGATATTGATGGAGTTGAACTAAATTTATCTTGCCCAAACGTAAAGGCAGGATGTCTAGCCTTTGGAACCACTTATGAAGGAGTAAAAGAAGTTACTTCCCAAGTAAGAAAAGTACTAGACAAACCATTAATCGTAAAACTAACCCCAAATGTAACCGATATTACCATGCCAGCGAAAGGAGCTAAAGATGCAGGAGCCGACGGCGTATCCCTAATTAACACCCTACTTGGAATGAGCATTGACATCCATACAAGAAGACCACATCTAGCCAACAACACAGGAGGACTATCCGGACCATGTGTCAAACCAGTAGGAGTTCGAATGGTATACCAAGTATCAAAAGCAGTCGATATACCAATCCTAGGACTAGGAGGAATTGTAACAGCAAGTGATGCTATAGAATACATGCTAGCAGGAGCAAGTGCCATTTCCATAGGAACCGGAAACTTCATAGCACCAGATATTGCGGTTAAAGTAGTTGATGGGATAGAAGATTATATGAAAAAATACAACATACAAGACATAAACGAAATTGTAGGGAAAGTAGAAATGAATTAGAAAAAAACTCGTGTGAAATCAATACTTCACACGAGTTTTAAATAAACGTTGCTTTAATTCCTCAATTTCCTTTATGGACAATTTAGTAATCTTATGTATAAACTCAGTATCGAGATTATTTTTTAGAAGTTCAATAGCAATCTCTTGCTTATCTTTTAAAATCCCTTGCTCAATCCCTTGCTCAATCCCTTGCTCAATCCCTTGCTTAATCCCTCGCTCAATCCCTTGTTTAATTCCCTGTTCTAAACCTTCTTTCAAGCCTTGTTTTATACCAAGTTCTTGGCCTTTTTCTAGACCTCGCCTCATACCATTTTTAAACCCATTATTTGTGGCAGTATTATATTCATAAATGGCTTTCTCACGCCATTCTGCAAGCCTTTGCAATTTTTCATCTTCACTTAAAGTTTGTAATTTCTCATTTGCTTTTTTCAATTCTTTGTTCTCTTCCATTTTCTTCATCACCCTTTCCGATTTGGGATTATCTAAAAAGGATAACCAATCTAGTAAGGCATCACTATCATTAGAAATTCCAATAATCTTTGGTAATTCTATTATATGAAATTCTAACTTTTTTGTCAATATGATTTTGCGATATTTTTCTTCAATAATTTTCCAGGAGGTATGATAATCCAATGTTTCCAATCCCTTTACACAAAAGTCGGTAATCAAAATAACAATGGTTTTTTTGAGATTATCATAGGACTGTCCAGCTTTAATCTGTTTGGTATACACTCGCCCCCAATAATACAAAATTCTTTCTTTTACTTCTTCCTGACCTGCAACTTGCATTTCAATATTGCAATACTCGCCATCGTTAATAGTAGCA
Organism: uncultured Clostridium sp.; assembly: GCA_948436025.1. Lineage (GTDB taxonomy): Bacteria > Bacillota > Clostridia > TANB77 > CAG-508 > RGIG8482. Next base: position 40,605 of record CAOJHH010000002.1, read on the forward strand.
ATAATATCCAGTACACCTAACTTATCTTCTGGATAATCCCTTCGTAAAATAACATTTTTACTTAAATCAATACGATTAATCTTTTGTTCCAAAATAGCTTCTAAAAAATTAGTAGTAATCGTTTCACTTCCTACTTCTCCAAACAAAGCTTGAAAAACGACATCCAATTTTGGAGAAAGAAGTGATGTTTCTTCTTGTAAAACATGTGACATAAAAAATCCTTTCTAAATTTTGCAGAATAGCAAAATTTGAATAAAAATTTACACCGAGTTTAAGCATATAAAATAATACAAAACAACAACTTATAAAAGTCTTGTTGCCTATATAATAAAATATTTCAATTTATTTCGGAAAATAGCAAGAACTAATTTCTTGAATAAAATGGGCTGGAATTTAATGAAAACAATAAATACACACCTAAAAACCGTGCATAAGAATATTAAAACATACATAACAAGGCATTGTCAACAAAAACATTTCGCTAAAATTCGACAAAATAAGGCAAAAGTATTTGGAAAAAATCAAGAAAAACAATTGAATTATAAGACATAGTATGATACGATAATGTCGAAATACGGCAAATGAAATTTGCCAAAGAGAGGGAAAAAAGTATGATAAAACTAATTGTTGGAACCCAGTGGGGGGACGAAGGAAAAGGAAGAGCATCCCATTTTGAATCTAAAACAGCAAAAGTGGTAGTACGCTCTACGGGAGGAAATAATGCAGGACATACCGTAGTCGCAGGTGGTAAAAAATATGCCATGCACTTACTACCATCGGCTATCATTCGAGAAGGTGTTACTTGTATCATTGCACCAGGAGTGGTTATCGACCCAAGTGTACTCATTTCCGAAATAGACAAAATGGAAAAAGTTGGAATATCGATTACCAAAGAAAGATTAAAAATTAGCGAACGAGCTCATTTAATCCTACCACATCATAAACAATTAGACCATTTATACGAAGAATTAAAAGATAACAAAGTAGGCACCACCAAAAGAGGAATTGGACCATGTTATGCAGAAAAATGTAACCGAAGTAATCTTCGCATGTTCGACTTTACCAAACCAGAAACCCTAAAAAAGAAAATTATGGAATCCTTAAAATCCGCCAATGCACAATTAAAAGCCTTTGGCTATCCAGAAATCGATATCGAAGAAGAATATAACCTATGTCTTGAGAGTGCCAAACGTTTAGTACCTTACATCTGCGATACTGGCTCCATTTTAATGAAAGCAAGCGACGCTGGTGAGAACATCATTGTAGAAGGTGCACAAGCACTCTACTTAGACCTAGACCACGGGGATTACCCATATGTAACCTCCTCAAATTCCAATGCCTCCGGAACAGCCTCAGGAGCAGGAATTGGACCAACCAAAATAGATGAAGTCATTGGTGTCATGAAAGCCTATTGTTCCAGAGTAGGAGAAGGACCCTTCACCACAGAACAAAACAATGAAATTGGAGATACCATAAGAAACCTAGGACACGAATTTGGAACCACCACAGGAAGACCAAGAAGATGTGGATGGCTAGATTTAGTCATGATAAAAAATGCATGCTTTATTTGCGGTTTAACCAGTTTATGTGTCAATCACATGGATACCATCGGAAAACTAAAAAACATCAAAATATGCACAGCATATGAATACAAAGGTCAAACCATAGACTACATTCCAATTGATAGAGAAAACTGCAAACCAATTTATCAGGAATTTGAAGGATGGAAAATCGAAGAAGGAACCAAAACCTACGAAGACTTACCCGAACAAGCAAGAAAATATATTGAATTTATAGAAGACTATACCAAAGTAAAAGTAAAATACATTGGAATTGGAGCAGATGAAAGTAAGACGATTGTAAAATAGAAAAAATTGGATTTCAAAGGAAAGACAAATAAGAAAAGATTTAACTAGTTAGGTCTTCAAAAGACAAAATGTTAGAGAAAGAAAGGGGAAGAATATTAAGTATGGAAAAAAGTTTTAGTGAAAGTTATAAACAAGCAGGAGTTGATGTAACAGCAGGTTACAAATCCGTAGAACTAATGAAAAAATCCGTTAGAGAAACCTATACAAAAGGCGTTATTTCCGACCTAGGAGGTTTTGGAGGATTATTTTCGATTGATGTAAAACAAATGGAAGAACCGATTTTAGTATCTGGTACCGATGGAGTAGGAACCAAATTAAAATTAGCCTTTTTAATGAACAAGCACGATACCATAGGGCAAGACTGTGTTGCCATGTGTGTTAATGACATTGTATGTTGTGGTGCAAAACCATTATTTTTCCTAGACTATATGTCCTTATGGAAAAACATACCAGAAATGGTAGCAACCATTGTAAGTGGAGTAGCAAATGGTTGTAAAATGGCAGGATGTGCCCTAGTAGGAGGAGAAACCGCAGAAATGCCGGGGTTATATGCCGAAAACGAATACGATTTAGCAGGATTTAGTGTAGGAATTGTTGATAAAAAGAAAATGATAAACCCAGAAAATATTGAAGTAGGAGATGTGGTAATAGGACTTGCCTCCTCAGGAGTTCATTCCAATGGATTTTCACTAGTAAGAAAAGTATTTGAAGTAAACGAACAAAACTTAAAAGAATACAAAGAAGAATTAGGAACTATTCTAGGAGAAGCACTCCTAACCCCAACTAAAATCTATGTAAAACCAGTGTTATCCTTACTAGAACAAGTAAAAGTAAAAGGAATTTCACACATCACAGGAGGAGGCTTCTTTGAAAACATGCCAAGAATGCTAAACGAAACCGTAGCCCTATCAATTAACAAAGACGCCTACGAAATTCCAGCCATTTTCAAACTAATCCAAAAACAAGGAAATATCCCATTAAGAGACATGTACAACACCTTCAATATGGGAATTGGAATGGCAATCATTGTTCCAAAAGAAGAACAAGAAAAAGCACTACAAATATTAAAAGAAGCAGGGGAGACAGCATATGTAATAGGAGAAGTTAGCAAAGGTAACAAGGAAATCAATATTAATTTATAATAAAAGAAAAAGGGGAGGTATGTGTGATGAAACATACCTCCCCTTTAAAATGCAATTATACAAAATGTTTTACTCCAAGATAAACGAAATTAATGCCTTATCTTTTTGGGATAATTTAGAAATTTTTTGGCAGAACAATTGAATTAAAGCTATGTCTTCATTTGATAAGTTTTGTGCTTTAATAAGTAAATCATTACAAATGTTCATATTGTAGATTTTTACAATGGCTTCTTCTGTATAGCCTGAAGCAAATAATGCCTTTCTTAAATCTACTTGTAAAATACTTATTAAAGCTATTAATGTTTTGGGAAAAGGCTTTTGCAATCCTTGCTCAATTCTACAAATTTGAGTCTGAGTAATTCCACTTAAATCTGCCAAATCTCTTTGAGATAAATTCTTTTCTAACCGAGCATTTTTTAAAGCTTGACCTAGTATATTGCTTTTCATACATATTATCCTTTCTCTATAATACAATTGCTTTTTTGCATCGTTTTTATTATATAACATTTTACATAAAATTGCAAATTCAAAAAAATACATCTTGGAGGATATACTAAAAATAATGAAATTTCCTATTTCCCGTAAGAAAAATATTGATAAAGTTGTCGTTTTATAATATAATAGCAATAGCAAAAAATAAAAAATGTAGGAGGTTTTGGGAGATGGTTAGAAGAATTTATGTACAAAAGAAAAAAGGCTTTGATGTGGAAGCAAAAAATATGTTACAAGATTTGCAAGAAAATTTGCAAATACAAGGATTAAAAGATATTGTGCTAGTAAATCGTTATGATGTATCTGGTATTGATGAGGAGACCTATGAAAAGGCAAAGAAAACAGTGTTTTCGGAACCACAAGTAGATGTTTGTTTTGATGAAGAGTATCCATTTATGGAACAAGATAAAGTGTTTGCAGTGGAATTTTTACCGGGGCAATTTGACCAAAGAGCGAATTCCCTAGAAGAATGTTTACAAATTATTCGAGGAGAGCAAAGGCCAATTGCAAAATCGGCAAAAGTGTATATTCTAAAAGGAACCATTTCAAACGATGAGTTACAAAAAATCAAAACCTATTTAATTAATAGCGTAGATTCCAGAGAAGCCAGCCTTGAAAAACAAACCTCTTTAGAAGATAACATGCAAGAACCAAAAGATGTTGAGGTTATGGAAGGTTTTATTCAAATGACCGAAGAAAATTTAAAAGAAATTCTACCTCAATATGGCTTTGCCATGGATTTAGCAGATTTAACATTTTGCCAGAACTATTTTAAAGATGTTGAAAAAAGAGACCCTACCATGACGGAAATGAAAATGATTGATACCTATTGGTCAGACCACTGTCGCCATACAACTTTTCTTACCAAATTAGAAACCATAGATATCAAATGGGATTTATTACAAAACATCTATAATGACTATATTGCCTCAAGAAAATATGTTTATGAAGACCGTAAAAAAGACATTTGCTTAATGGATGTTGCCACCATTGCCGCGAAAGAATTAAAGAAAAAAGGTCTTTTAAAAGATTTAGATGAGTCCGAAGAAATTAATGCATGTAGTATTAAAGCTACCATAGAAGTAGATGGAAAACCAGAAGAGTACCTAATCATGTTCAAAAATGAAACCCATAACCACCCAACCGAAATCGAACCATTTGGAGGAGCAGCTACCTGTCTTGGAGGAGCCATCCGTGACCCATTATCTGGACGTGTCTATGTATACCAAGCAATGCGTGTAACCGGTTGTGGAGACCCAAGAGCAAGTATCGAAGAAACCTTACCAAATAAACTACCACAACGAAAACTAACCAACGAAGCAGCAAGAGGGTATAGCTCCTATGGAAACCAAATCGGGCTTGCAACAGGACAAGTAGCCGAAATTTACCATCCAGGATATGTCGCAAAACGTTTGGAAATTGGAGCATTGGTAGGAGCGGCACCAGCTAACAATGTCATACGCCTACGTCCAGAACCAGGAGATAAAGTCATTCTACTTGGAGGAAGAACTGGACGAGACGGATGTGGAGGAGCAACAGGTTCTTCTAAAGCACATACAAGTGCATCACTAACAACCTGTGGAGCAGAAGTACAAAAAGGAAATGCACCAGAAGAAAGAAAAATCCAAAGACTATTCCGTAACCCAGAAGCCACCAAATTAATCAAACGTTGTAACGACTTTGGAGCAGGAGGAGTATCGGTTGCCGTAGGAGAATTAGCAGATGGGCTAGAGATTAACCTAGATGCAGTGCCAAAAAAATATGAAGGGCTTGATGGAACCGAACTTGCGATTTCTGAATCACAAGAAAGAATGGCAGTCGTAGTACGTGCAAACGATGTAGCCCAATTTGAAACATTAGCCTCTTTAGAAAACATCGAAACCAGTATAGTTGCTGAAGTGAAAGAAGAACCAAGAGTTAAAATGTATTGGAGAGGAAAATGTATTGCCAATATTAGTCGTGAATTCTTAGATACCAATGGAGATGTAAAAAAAGCAAATGTAACCATTCAAGCACCTAATAGCCAAGATAACTACTTTACCAAAAAAGAAGTGACCAACCAAGTAGAAGAATGGAAGAAAACCATATATTCCTTAAATTGCTGTTCTCAAAAAGGCTTAGTAGAACGTTTCGACTCTACCATTGGAGCAGGTACGATCACAATGCCTTTTGGAGGAAAATATCAATTAACACCAGCCGAAGGAATGGCAGCAAGAATTCCAACCCTAGAAGGATATAGCGATACAGGAACCATTATGACATATGGATATAATCCATACCTTACCAGTTGGAGCCCATTCCATGGAGCAGTCTATGCAGTAATCGAATCGGTTACCAAATACGTAGCGATGGGAGGAGATTACAAAAAAGCATGGCTAACCTTCCAAGAATACTTTGAAAAATTAAAAAATGAACCATCAAGATGGGGTAAACCATTAGCCGCTCTTTTAGGAGCCTACTTGGTGCAAGAAAAACTAGGAATTGCAGCCATTGGAGGAAAAGACTCTATGTCTGGTTCTTATAACGAACTAGACGTTCCACCAACCCTAACCTCGTTTTGTGTAGGAACCATCAAAGTAGATGGCGTTATCTCAAATGAATTTAAAACACCACATTCCAAAGTCATGCTATTAAAAACAAAAATAGATGAAAACTCACTACCAGACTTTGACGACTTAAAACAAAACTACGAAATCATCCATAACTTAGCAAAACAAGGAAAAATTTTATCTTGTAGCACCATTCGTCATGGTGGAATTGCTGACACCATTACCAAATGTGCTATGGGAAATAAAATAGGATTTACGTTTGAAAAAGAAGAAGCACTATTTACACCAATGTATGGAAGTTTTATTATAGAAGTAAAAGAAGAAATAAACGAACCGAAACTAGAAAAACTAGGACATACCACAAAAGAACCAATCATTAAAATTTCCCAAAACGAAATCTTAGACCTAGAAGAACTAATACAATTATGGGAACAACCCCTAGAAAAAATATTCCCTACAAAAACTGTAGGGGCAGGTCTTGTGTCTGCTCGCACACAGGATTTAACCCTAACACAACCAACAAAAACCGTATTAACAAAGGCAACCACCAAAATTGCAAAACCACGTGTATTCATCCCAGTCTTCCCAGGCACCAACTGCGAATACGACCTAACCAAAGCTTTCGAAGATGCAGGAGCCATTGTAAATACAGCAGTATTCCGTAACCTAAAACCAGAAACATTGTTAGAATCCATCGATGTATTCGAAAAAGAAATCAAAAATGCACAAATCATCATGTTACCAGGAGGGTTTAGTGCAGGAGATGAACCAGACGGTTCTGGAAAATTCATTGCAGCAGTCTTAAGAAACCCAAAACTAACCGACGCAATTCATAGACATCTAAACGAACAAGACGGTTTAATGCTAGGAATATGTAACGGTTTCCAAGCACTTATCAAACTAGGACTACTACCATATGGAAAAATCATCGACATGGATGACACCATGCCAACCCTAACTTTTAACGATATTGCAAGACATCAATCCAAAATGGTAAATACAAAAATCGTATCCAAATTATCACCATGGTTTAGCAAAGTCAATATGGGAGATGAATTTATCATTCCAATATCCCATGGAGAAGGAAAATTCGTAGCCACTGAAGAAGTAATGAGCAAACTAATCGAAAACGGGCAAATTGCAACCCAATACGTGGATTTAGAAGGAAACCCAACTTATGACATACAATACAACCCAAATGGTTCTACCTATGCAGTAGAAGGAATTACCAGCCCAGACGGAAGAATTTTAGGAAAAATGGGACACTCCGAAAGAAGTTACAGAAGCGATATTTTAACCAATATACCAGGAAACAAAAACCAAAAACTATTCGAATCAGGTGTAGAGTATTATACATAGACAATACAAAACGTGTAGGGGTCGATGCCCACATCGACCCGTTGAAACACATAAACATTTGAAAGGTGAATTAAAATTTTGTGAAGAAAAAAGAGAAGGAGAAAATGTATGGAAAATAATATTTATAAAACCCCGTTATCAGGAAGATACGCAAGCAGTGAGATGAATTACATTTGGTCAAGCAATAAAAAATACTCTACGTGGAGAAAACTATGGGTGGCACTTGCCAAAACCGAGCAAGAATTAGGAATTGACATTACAGATGAACAAATTAAAGAAATGGAAGAAAATATCCAAAACATTGATTATGATGTAGTAGCCAAACGTGAAGCAGAGTGTCGCCATGATGTTATGGCACATGTGTATGAATTCGGTACCAAATGCCCAAATGCAAAACCAATTATACACCTAGGCGCAACCTCTTGCTATGTAACCGATAATACCGATGTTATTTTAATGAGTGAAGCATTAGAACTAATCAAACAAAAACTAATCCTAGTTATCAAAAACCTAAGAGATTTCGCCTTCCAAAACCGAAATATAACCTGCCTTGGGTATACCCATTTTCAACCCGCACAACTAACCACCGTAGGAAAAAGAGCAACCCTATGGTTACAAGACCTATTAGAAGACTTAGAAGAATTAGAATTCGTTCAAACTCATATGAAACTACTTGGCTGTAAAGGAACAACAGGAACTCAGGAAAGTTTTATGAAACTATTCAAAGACGAAGAAAAAGTAAATAAAATTGATGGTAAAATCGCAGAAAAAATGGGATTTAACAAAGTATATGCCGTATCACGGACAAACCTATACAAGAAAACTAGATGCAAGAGTATTAAATCTTCTTTCTAGTATTGCTACGAGTGCTTCTAAATTTGCAAACGATATGAGACTACTACAACATGAAAAAGAACTAGAAGAACCATTTGAAAAAAGCCAAATTGGTTCTTCTGCAATGGCATATAAAAGAAACCCAATGAGAAGCGAAAGGATAAATTCTCTTGCAAGACACGTATTAGTGCTTGCTAGCGATCCTAGCTTTACTGCTGCTACCCAATGGCTAGAAAGAACCTTAGATGATTCGGCAAACAAACGAATCTGTGTGCCAGAAAGCTTTTTAGCAGTCGATGCCATTCTAATTCTATATGCCAATATTTCCGCCAATATTGTTGTGTACCAAAATGTCATCAAAACCAACATGATGCAAGAATTACCTTTCATGGGAACCGAAGAAATCCTAATGAATGCCGTATTAAAAGGAGGAGACCGCCAAGAACTACACGAAAAAATTCGAGTTTACTCCATGGAAGCCGGAAAAGAAGTAAAAGAATATGGAAGACCAAACGACCTAGTAGACCGAATTGCAAACGACCAAACCTTCGGATTAACCAAAGAAGAAATCCTACACATCCTAAACCCAGATAATCTATGCGGAAGAGCCCCAAAACAAGTAGAAGACTTCATTGAAAAGCACGTTGACCCAGTTCTTGAAAAATATCAAGATTTAGCCAAAGGAGTAACAGCAGAAGTAAAAGTATAAAATTGAATAAAAAACGTAGGGGCGTCTAGTAGACGCCCGTTCTTTGAAAGGTTATTTTAAAATATGGTTACAAGAAAACCTTCAAAGCGACGGGCGACTGCTAGTTGCCTCTACAATATAACATTAATGTTTAAAATGCCTCATGCCAGTAAACAGCATAGCCATATCATATTCATTACATTTATCAATCGACATTTGGTCATTAATCGAACCACCAGGTTGAATAATAGCAGTAATACCAGCTTCATGTGCAGCTTCCACACAATCATCAAAAGGAAAGAACGCATCTGAAGCAAGAACAGCACCTTTTGAGGCATCTTCTCCAATTAATTCTACTGCATGTTCAAAACATTGCTTTGTTGACCAAATACGATTAACTTGTCCTGGCCCAATTCCTACGGATTGTTTGTTTTTACCAATAACAATCGCATTTGATTTTGTATGTTTTACAATTTTCCAAGTAAATAATAAATCTTCAAGTTCTTCTTTGGTAGGTTCTCTTTTAGTAATTACTTGATAAGCATTTTCCTCATTTAGTAATTTTGAATCAATAGATTGAATAATAATACCACCATTAATTTTCTTAATATCATAAGCACTTGCAGGCTGTTTTACAGAAATGCTTGGTAATTCTAATACACGAACATTTTTCTTTTGGCAAAGAATACTCAAAGCTTCGTCCTCATAAGAAGGAGCAACAATTACCTCCAAGAAAATCTTAGCCATTTCTTCTGCAATCTCCTTGGTAAGTTTACGGTTTAATACAACAATACCACCAAAAATAGAAGTTTTATCAGCAGTGTAGGCTTTTTCCCAAGCCTTTAAAATATCTTCATCACTACCAACCCCACAAGGGTTTCCATGTTTGCAAGCAACCACGGTTGGTTCATCAAATTCCTTTAACAATTCCAAAGCACCATTGGTATCATTAATATTATTAAAGGACAATTCTTTTCCATTTAATTGTTTTGCAGTTGTTAAAGAACCTTCGCATTTTCCAACTTCCTTATACAAGCTACCTGTTTGATGAGGGTTTTCACCATAACGCATTTCTTGTACTTTTTCGAAGGTAAAAGACAAACATTGAGGGTAAGAAGTATCCTGTCTTTCTCCACGTAAATAATGAAAAATCATCGTATCATAATTGGCAGTGTGTTCAAATACTTTTTGCATAAAATAAAAATTCGTATCCACTGAAACTTTTCCATTTTCTTTTAATTCTTCTAATACTTTTTCATAATCGGCAGGGTCAGTAACAACACTAACATCGTGATAATTTTTAGCAGCACTACGAAGCATAGTAGGACCACCAATATCAATATTTTCAACTGCATCTTCACGAGTCACATTATCTTTTAAAATGGTTTGTTTAAATGGATATAAATTAACCACAACTAAATCGATGGTATCAATTCCTAAGTCTTTTAATTGCTCCATATGAGTTGGTTTTGAACGCATGGCTAAAATACCAGCATGTACCTTAGGATGAAGGGTTTTTACCCTACCATCCAAACACTCTGGAAATCCAGTTAATTCTGAAATCTCCATAACCGATAAATTATTTTCTTTTAAAATTTTGTAAGTACCTCCGGTAGAAATAATCTCTACCCCAAGGTCTTGTAACGATTTTGCAAATTCCACAATTCCAGTTTTATCCGAAACACTAATTAATGCTCTCATTTTTTTCCTCCTCTATTTAATATTATGATATAAAGGCCCCTTTACTTAAGGGGGCTGTCGCCGATAGGCGACCGGGGGTTCTACACCTCAAATTTTTTCCCTGTAATTAATTCATATGCCTCAATATATTTATTTTCTGTGGTTGTAATAACTTCATCTGGAATTGGGGCTTTTGTTTCAGGGTCATAACCAGAAGATTTAATCCAATCACGCATATATTGTTTATCAAAACTTTTTTGAGATTTTCCTACCACGTAATCGTTTGCAGGCCAGAAACGGCTAGAATCTGGAGTTAACACTTCATCTCCCAATACCAACTCACCATTTTCATCTAACCCAAATTCAAACTTTGTATCTGCAATTAACACACCACGGCGAGCAGCATACTCAGCACATTTTGAATACACCGCTAGCGTTTTATCACGTAATTTTATAGCAAGTTCTTCTCCAATCATCTTGCATACTTGCTCAAACGAAATATTCTCATCATGGTCACCAATTTCCGCCTTTGTAGATGGTGTAAAAATTGGTTCAGGCAATTTTTCCGATTCTTGTAAATTCTCAGGAAGTTGTATACCACAAACAGTACCATTTTCTTTATAACTTTTCCAACCAGAACCAGTAATATAGCCTCTTACAATACATTCCACAGGAAGCATTTTTAATTTTTTAACTAACATACTTCTTCCTTCAAATTCTGGTGTTTGAAATTCTTCTGGAAAATCCTTAATATCAGTTGAAATCACATGGTTTGGAATAATATCCTTTACAAAATCAAACCAAAAGGCAGAAATTTGGTTTAACACTTTTCCTTTGTTTGGAATTTCGGCAGGTAAAATATAATCAAAAGCAGAAATACGGTCAGACACCACCAACAATAATTTGTCATCATCTACCTCATAAATTTCACGAACCTTACCACTACTAATCTTTTTCATTTAAAAACCTCTTTTCTTTATTCTACATTGAAACCGCCACATAAAGGCCCCTTTACCTAAGGGGGCTGTCACCATAGGCGACTGGGGGTTCTTACATTTGTTTTAAATAATCTGCATAACCTAAATTTTGCAATTTCTCATCTTTTTTGCAAACCGCATCCTTTAACGAATTTTTAAATTCGGTCAATTTTTCTTTTACGGTATTATCACCAATCGCAATCATAGAAGCTGCCAATATACCAGCATTTTTTGCCCCATTAATCGCAACCGTTGCAACAGGAATTCCGTGATGGCATTTGCACAATCGAATACAAAGAATCCACACCAGATAATGTTTTGGTATGAATTGGAATACCAATTACCGGAACTGTTGGAACCAATGCAGCAAATACCCCCGGTAAATGAGCTGCCCCACCAGCACCAGCAATAATCACCTTCACACCATTTTCCTTCAATTCATTTGCATACTCCATTGCTTTTTCCGGTGTCCTATGAACCGACAAAATCTTCATTTCATACGAAATTCCCATCGTATCTAAAAATTTCGCACAATCTTGCATAATGCCCAAATCCGAATCACTACCCATAATAATTGAAACATCAAATTTTCTCATACATTTCCTCCTCTTTATAAACTAAGCCTATTATATCACTTATGTAGAAATTTGTCAGTATTTAATTCAAATTCTTCTACTTCCCATAGCAGAGATAACATCTCTTGAAGCCTTATTGGCTATCATGAAAGTGTTGGTAATAAAACCATCATCTATTTTTGAAGCATAAGCATATTCTTTAATAACAGTAGCAAAAAAGGCATCACCTGCACCAGAGGAATCACATACTTTTGCAATAATTTCTGGTGATTGGTCAATGGATTTAAAAACATGATTATCTTTAAAAATGAAAGTAGCTCCTTTTTTTCCCTTTGTAATAACCAATAAATCTAACCCAAGTAAATCAAAAAATTCAAATTCATTTTGAAGTTGTAAACGTTCGAACAATAAATCACAAACATGGTAATTCAATTGAATCAAATTGGCATGTTTGAAAAATGAGGTTAAATATTGTTTTGAAAAATGCTCAATAAAACGATAATGACCAATATCAAGACATACTTTTTTATTCTTAATATGAGTTAAAAACTCAAAATTTATGGTCTCAAATTTGTCTAGTAATACAAAAATTTCCTTATCCAAAAGCTCTGGAGGTAAAGAAGTTGGTAAATTGTTTCGAAATTCAAGAGTACGAGTATTAGTAATAGGAGAATACCAACTATGAATAATCGTATCATCACCTAGAGTCGAATTTGGAATAATAATATTCATAATATTCGTAGGATGAGGGTCAATACGGATATAGTCAGTATTAACACCAAATCTTTTTAAAGAATCAATCGCAATACGACCTTCCTCATCATTTCCGAGAGCTTCCAATGGCATAACAAGTTTCACCCATGTAAGAAAGATTATATAAGGTATTCCAATTACTTCCTCCACCATCTTGTTTCATTAAATTTAAATCACCATCGTAAATGTTATCTAAAATAATATCTCCATGAGATACAAACACCTTATTCGACATACAAAATCCTCCTTTATGAACATCAATATTATAATATAAACCAAAGACAAATACAAGCTAAAATAGTTTACAAATTAACATAAAAGTGATATAATAAGAACATCTTGTAAAAAAAGGAGTAAAAGATGAAAACCAATCTACGAAGAAATATAAAACAAGCAAAAGAAAAATTCGTTGATGCAAAAGGTTATTTCACGAAGATGATACAAATAAAAAGATTAGCGAAATATGCAAATGAAATTGATATGGTATTAACCAAATACAACAAAAAAAGTTGTGATGAAACAATGATGGTAAAAGGACCAAGAAAATCTCATGCAGAAACCACGAATCGAAAAATACACACAGAAGATTTAGAAAAAACTGTAGCACAAATTGCAAAAGGCTTAGGTCTAAATGTAGAGGTTGTTAAAATTATGGGAAAACATCATGATATTGGACATACCTTTTTAGGGCATAGTGGAGAATGGTGGATATCGAATATTTTAGAAGATTACGGCTTAGGATGCTTTTGCCATAATACATTAGGAGCAAGCCAGCTTATTTATACAAACCAAGTATATGACGAAATCATTAAAAAAATAGAAGTACATAACCCAAATGTAAAGCCAAAAGAATTAGCCAAAATAAGAGGAAGCCTATGGTTAATTATGGATGCTATCAATGGGCATAATGGGGAAATGCCAGATAAAATATTTATACCAGAATCGACAAAAACAGAAAATGAGTTTGAAAAAGAAATGCTAAAATGCTATACCATACCAAAATACGATAGAAAAGTAAAACCAGCAACCCCAGAAGGCAATCTAATGAGATTAGGAGATAAAATATCGTATTCACCACTTGACATGGTAGATGGACTACAAGAGGGTATGATACGTAATAAAGACCATCGTATTGTCGATGTTTTAGATGACGATTATAGAAACATTCTAACCAAAATAGGAATTACAAAAGAAGAATTTGATATGGCAAATATAAAAAAAGATTATACACATATTACCGAAAGAATAAGAGAAATCTTTATTAATGATGTAATTAAAAATAGTACAAAAAGAAAAATAAAAATGTCAGATGAAATGATGATATTAATGGGGGAATTAATCGATTGTAATAATGCAAAAGCTGTAAACAAGGTAGTTTTAACAGAAGATAAGGAAACGTATCCACCAGCAATTAGGCAATTAATGAATGAATTTAAAAATATCCTATTAGAAAATGAACTTCTTCCAAGATTACCACATGCAAAAGAAGATAGGAAAATCAATGGAGAACTAGCACAATATAAAAGTACACCATACGAAGATTTTGTTAATTATATAGGCAAAACAACCAAAGAGGATTACGAATTTACAATAAGAATTGTAGAAGAGGCAACAAGAAACTCTATAAAAGATGAATTAACAATAGCAAGAACAAAGGTAACTAAACGAGAAACATATCAAGACAAAGAAGAGTTAGGATTAGACTATCGTGCAAAAAATTCCAGAATAAAGCAATATATGAAATATTATGAATGTCAATTGCAAGAAGGAAATTTAGTAGGATATAATGAACAAAATCTTGAAGATGATATAGAAAAGATAATGCAAGGTATAAAAAATGGAAGACGAAATCCAAATTATTTAACAATGGATGAAAGAATTGCTATGATGATGGGAGCCAAATATCTATCAACATTAAATGATATAGAATTTATGCAATTACTACAAGACACAAAAATCATAAATGAAAACCAATACAAGAGTTTAACAAGAAAATATAAAGATATACCGGATTTGGATGATGAAGTATCAGAACATGAAAATTGGAAAGAAATTAGTACAATACAAAAAGAAGCAACCATGAAACAAAAACAAGAAGTACAGTTATAAAAGGAAAGATAAGCAAAAAACATAGGGAAATATAAAAACCTATGTTTTTTATATTTGTGAACAAATTTATTGACTTTACTTATATTGTGAATTATGATAAATATACATGAGTAAAGGGAAAAAGAGATTGAATAAAACTAGGAGGTTTCATATGAAGCTATATATTAGTGCAAGCAACCGAAAAGGGAATTGTTACAAGATTATGCAAGACTTAAAAACAGAAGAAGACAAGGAAATTGCACTTGCGGGAAAAAACATACAGTATTGTTTAGGATGTTGTAAGTGTAGTGAAAAGCTAGAATCGTATTGCGTGTTACAAGATGATATGAAAGAAATTTATGACAATATCATAAAAGCAGACAAAATTATCATCATTACACCAATTTACATGAACCACATAACAGGTATTTTAAAAAATGTCATCGACCGTTTCAATCCCTATATGTCTCATCCAGAAATGCTAGAAGGAAAAACAGTATATGTTATTACGGTAGGGCAAATAGAAGAAAAAGAAAATGAAGAAATCGCAAATAACATCAAAGCATATTTTGAAAGTGTCGGCGACATTATGAAATTTCAAGCAGTATTTTTAAGAAATTTTTCAAGTGGTGAAGAGGATGATGTTACGAAAAATTATGAAAATTATAAAGAAATGATTGAAACCATAAAAAAGAAAATTGGGGAGTAGAAACCATGGGATTAAGAGAACAAATTGAAAATTATATACCATATAATGAACAAGAAGAAAACGACAAAGAAATGATGTTAAAATACGTCGATACATTTGAAGATGTATTAACAAGAGAAAATAAGATGTGCCATTTTACTGCGTCAAATTGGATTGTCAACAAACAAAGAACTAAAGTATTAATGATTTATCATAACATATATCAGTCATGGGCATGGACAGGGGGACATGCAGATGGAGACAGTAACTTATTGCAAGTAGCCCTAAAAGAAGCTAGGGAAGAAACTGGTTTAACGAATTTGAACGTATTAAGTGATGGTATTTACAGTCTTGAAATAGTAACCGTGGATAGCCATATAAAAAAAGGAAAATATGTACCTTCCCATTTACATTTAGATTGTTGCTTTTTGTTAGAAGCAGATGAAGGAGAAGCAGTACGAATAAAAGAAGATGAGAATAGTGGAGTAAAATGGGTTGATATTAATTCGGTAATAGAAATAACAAAAGAAGATAAAATGAAAACCATTTACCAAAAGTTAAATGAAAAAATATCAAAAGAAGATAGAAAAGAAAACTAGAACAAAAACACTATTTTTATGAAAATGTAGTAAAAGTAAAAGAAATATGATATACTAATAAGCATGGGAGAGTGATTTAAAATGATGCACGAATTTGTTACTTATGCAGATGGAACTTTAGTAGTATCTTCCGATATCCGTAAAAAAGAAAATGGCGAGGAATATTTAATTGTTTGTTTTGAAAGACCAATGGAATACGGTTTTGATACAATCATATTTGAATTACCAAGTTATAATATAGTAAAACAAGATGGACATTATACGGACGAGGAAATTGCCATATTCAAAACAGTAGTTGAAAGAGGAGCTGGATACTTCTTTGATGTTGCTAAAAAATGAGGAATACAAAGTGCCTAATCTGTTTAATTATTTAGGGTATACGATATTTTTTTGGGCAAATGAAAATTTTGAGCCAATACATGTTCACATTTGTAAGGGAAATCCTAGCTCAAATGCAACTAAGGTATGGATTACAAAAGGTGGAGATTGTATTTTAGCAAACAATAATAGCAAAATTCCAAAACAAGATTTAAATAAATTGTTTAAATCGATACAGTATAATTATTTTTACATAGTATCAGAATGGAAAAGTTTTTATGGAGTAGAGGATATTAAATTTTATTGTTAATGAGTAGCAAAAGGAATACTAGAAACAAAAGAAAAAGACAAAGAAACAATGGGAATTAGATAGTATGTTTGATGAAAAAGAGTATGCGCCATTATACGGTGCATATGATGGAGAAAAACTTGTGCGGAATGGCTCAATTATACGTTTCGCAAGATATGCTTGCAGATTTCAAAAAAGAATTTGAAATTGAAAATGCCAAAGTATGTGAGTTAGGTGGAAACTTAGTTTTACCAGAATATAGAGGAAATGGAATAACAACAAAACTACAAACAATGGAATTGGAATTAGCCAAGAAATTAGAATTTGATTATATCATTTCAATGGCACATCCAGATAATATTAGTAGTTGTAAAACATTAGAGAAAGTAGGATTAAATTTCGTAAAAGAAACAAGATTATCGAATGGATTTTTGAGAAGATTGTATATGTTAAAGTTAAAATAGAGAAGAGGAAATTTTTATGAAAATTGTAAAGAAAGAAGAAGCGAAAAAAGTAATTAATAGTGATACCAGTCAGTTATTAGAATATTCCTTAAAATTACAAGATAAAGATTTAGATTTCTGTATTAATACAATACAAGGAAGATATCCACAAAAAGGATATTGTACCAATTTAAAATGCAAAGAAATATGCTACATATTAGAAGGAAAAGGAGTAATCCATAAAAGAAACGAGGAAATACAGTTTGACAAAGGAGATGTCATTTTAATTGATAAAGAAGAAATATATTTCTGGGAAGGAGATTGTCAAATTATCATGATTTGTAATCCTGCTTGGTATAAAGAACAATGTAGATTAATTGATGATTTTTCAATGTAAGGAGCAAATTTTATTGTTAAGGAATAAGTATGAAAAAGAGAGGTTTTGGTATGGTAACCTCTCTTTTTGGATGAAACAAAAGTTAAAATTACTTACAAAAGAAGGAATTGTTATTGTGGTAATAAGATTTTTATGATATAACCAAATAGATAGGAGTGCAAAAAAATGAAAAAAATAATAGAAGAAATTGAGAAATTTAATGAGGAACGAGATTGGGATAAGTTTCATTCGCCAGAAAATCTTGCAAAATCAATTTGCATAGAAGCAGGAGAATTGTTAGAGTGTTTTCAATGGGATAATCACTATAACAAAGAAGAAGTTTACGAAGAATTAGCAGATGTATTTACTTATTGCATACAAATGGCAATGAAATTAGAAGTAGACCCAGAAGAAATTATTTTGACTAAGTTAGAAAAGACAAAGAAAAAGTATCCAGTCGAAAAAGCGAAAGGAGTTCATACCAAATATAATAAATTGTAGTAACATAGAGAATATAGGATAACCAAAAAAGAAAAGTGAATAAAAAGAGGTGAACCTATGGGTAGGAGTAAAAAAGAGCGAAATCAAAAACGAAACATGTGGCAAATAATGGTGTCCCTTATTACCATTCTTTGTATGATAGGGTTTGGGTATATAACACAAAACCTAGAAAAACCAGATAAGAGTCGTAATGTAGAAAATAAAATATCTTCTTTTGTTAATGTCCAAGACTTATCACAAATACCAGAATATGCAGGAAATCCGTATATAGAAGTAAACGGAAACATACCATACTTTGAAGAAGACGACAACACAACAAAACCTTTTGAAAACTATAGTAATTGGGACAACCTTGGAAGAAGTGGAGTAGCATTTGCCAATGTTGGTAAAGAAACCATGCCAAAAGAGGGGGAAGAACGTGGCGAAATTGGAAGCGTAAAAGACCTTTCCGGTTGGGTACAAAAACGATATGATGATAAAATTAAAGACAAATATTTATACAATCGTTGTCACTTAATTGGCTGGCAATTAAGCCGGAGAAAATGCCAACAAACAAAATCTAATCACAGGAACAAGATACCTAAATACCCAAGGCATGTTACCATTTGAAAATATGGTAGCCCAGTACATAAAAGATAATCCCAATCATCATGTATTATACCGTGTAACACCAATATTTGAAGGAGATAACAAACTAGCAAGCGGAGTAGAAATAGAGGCAAAATCGGTAGAAGATAAAGGAGAAGGAATTTGTTTTCATGTGTATTGTTATAATGTACAACCAGGAATTATCATTGATTACAAAACAGGAGAAAGTTTTGAAGAATAAACCGAAAAAACGGTTGTAAATTAAGAAAAAATAGGATATAATGACTTCTAGTTAATTCTTACTACTATGAATCAATAGTAGATTTCCACCATAAAAAATCAAACAAAAGGAGGAAAAAATATTGAATTTAGAAGTGATTAGAGATGTATTTCAAAGTATAAAAGATAACAAAAAAGTACAAGGCTTTATGAAGGAACTATCCGAATATTTAGAAAGTAATATAAAAAATAATCTTGAAAACTCAGAAATACAGAACCTTCCCATTATAGAAAGTATATTAAAAGGAAAACAAGTAGCAACAGGAAATGAAAATGCGATTCGATTTGGTGAAAGAGATACTATACTGGCATATGCAAAAGAAAATGAAAAGAAGGAACTATATTTTATAAAAGACAATAAAAAAGTGTATTGGAAAAATAATGAAAGGCATTATAATTTAGAAGCGTACACGATATTTAAGGTACAAGATGGTAAAATAGAAGAACTGGAAATAAACAAGCAAGATATGCCAAAAAACATACAAGTAAACGATGTATGTTTTTTGGAAAATGGAGAATATGTAGTCGATACTCTTGCAACAAAAGAATTACAAACAGCCATAAACAATATGGCAAATGGCATATTGGAAAAACAAGAAAACAATTTAGAAAACTACCGAAAAGAAGGACATGAATATGTAGTAACAGAAGAAGTAGGAAATAACCGATTTTTAAGAGACATCACACAAAATTCCAAAACAGAATTTGAAGAGGTCAATATCCCAGAAGAGATAATAAAAAAAGCCACGGAAGGCACAATACTGAGATATATAAATGGTAATTATGAGATAAAAGAAAAAAATTAGTAAAATAGGAGGAAAGTAATATGCAAAATATATTTATAGAATACCCAAAATGTTCTACCTGTAAAAAAGCAAAGAAATGGCTAGAAGAAAATAAAATAGACTTTGTAGAGCGAAATATCGTAACACAAACTCCAACCGTAGAAGAATTAACCAAATGGATTAAGAAAAGTGAATATGATATAAAAAAATGGTTTAATACCAGTGGACTAAAATACAAAGAATTAAACCTAAAAGAAAAGCTAACTACGATGACACAAAAAGAAAAAATAGAATTACTAGCAAGTGATGGTATGTTAATAAAAAGACCCATTCTCCTATCAGATAAAGGAATTTTAATAGGATTTAAACAAGAAATGTGGGAAATAATGAAATAATAGTTGTTTTAGGGTAATATGATTTCATATTACCCTAAAACAGCCCCAAGTATTAAAATACCTAAATTATCACGATAAATCTCATCAAACTGCGAAATCGGCAATGGGTTTTCTCCAAAACCTGCCTCAATGGTATAACCGAGGTAAATTATAATTTTGAATAAACCAATCCTTATACCCAGCAAAGCTAGAATTATAAGGAGTATCGGAAAGGACATATCCACTAACCTCCGAGAAACGCTCTCCAATATAATAAGAACCATCTGGCAAATAATCTTGAAATTTCCAATAAATTTCTTTGCCTTGTGTATGATAAGCGAGCACCAAACGAAACGAATGAGAAAGCGTATAATCATAAACAGCTAGTGCCTCGGGCTCTGTTAAAGGTCCAAACCCAACAAAATCACGAGGAGCAGGAGAAGTAAACCCTTGTGCATATTTGATTTCTTTCGCCTTTTCCCACCCGAGCAGGAAATTGTAAATTTAAATCCACACCTGTGGACTTTAAAAACTTCCAACCACTATAAAAATTTAATAAAATGCAGTAATCATCTATATTACAGGATACTTCAAATTGATTGAAGTATTCTGTTTTTTTTTGTTGGATTTTTACTGTTGGAATTGGAGTGGTTAAAATGAAAGAAAAAGAAGATAATGTTGGGTATTATTCTATAATTCCAGCAACAATTTTATACAATAAAGAACTAAAAGCAAATGAAAAATTATTATATGCAATTATAACATCTCTTGCTTGTAAAGAAGGATATTGTTTTGCAACTAATAAATATTTAGCAGAAAAATTAGATGTAAATCCTAAAACAATTTCAAGTTGGATTTCAGATTTAAGCAAAAGAAATTTTATAATTGTTGAGGTAATTAGAAATGAAAACAAGCAAATCATTCAAAGAAAAATTTATATAAATGATGTACCCTATCCATTAAATATTGGATACCAGTATCAATCAAAAAATGGACAGGCTATCCATCAAAAAGTGGAAGATAATAGTATAAGAAATAATATTAAAACTAATAAAAAGGGTTATTCAAATTATACAAATCAAAGAGAATATTCAGAAGAATTTTTGAATAGTTTGTATGCAAATTCACAATACATAAATTAAAAATTTTGATGAAAAAATCAAACGAAGACTTATAAAAAATGAATAAAAAATTCTCCCAGCGGGTTAAAAAGGTATTAGGAGATTTTCTCCTAAACGGCAATTTGTGGTCCATTGGACCAAGCCGGCGAATATTGGGCATTAAAAAATGCCACAATATTCGGATCAAAAATCTTTTGCTAAAAATATCAAATTTTGATTTGCTAGTATTGATATTTTATAACAAAGAAGTTTTAGTATATAAAGGAGTGAGTTAAAATGGAATTAAATTCAGATAATAGAACAGAAATGATAAAAGCAAGAGTATCTGAAGAAGAAAAGATTTTAATAAAAGCAAAAGCAGAATATTATGGATATAAACAATTATCTAAATATATAAGAGATTCTGCAATTTATGAAAAGGTAACTAATGTTGATCTAATAGGAAAAAATGAAATATTAAAAGCATATTCAGATAATACACAGATATTAAAAGAAATGCATAAAAGTATAAAACATATTGCAATATTTGCTACACAAATTGATAAATATGAAAGAGAAGAACTAAAATTTAAAATGCTTGAGATTTTAAAGAATCAAAAAGAAATGATAAAGTTGATTGATAAAAAATTAGATTTGGATGTATGGCAAGAAGTAAATCATAGAAAATTAAATAAAAGGGCTGACAAATTAAAGTGAGCACGTTATACTATCAGTAAATTTATATTTGGAGGTAGTAGATATGTGTGAAAGTAAAAAAGAGGTTTTGGATAATTTATTTGAAAGCAGAGAAACAAACTTATATGTTCTAACGGAGGAAGATAAAAAGAGAATTGAAAATTTAACAAAAAACAATGATAGTTATGAAAAATTATTTAATGTAATAGAAGAATTATCTAACGATACAAACAAGCTAGAAAAAGTTAGAGATAGTTTAGATAGTTATATAGATAGGATAAATATTGCTGGTTCTTATGAAAATGAAAAGTTCTATAAAATACGGATTTTCAGATGCCATAAACTTAATCCTAGAGTGTGTGAGTAAATAGCGAAATATTGACAAATTCTAAAAAAACGAATATAATGTTATTATAAAGTATATAATATACAATAAATAATACAGAATAATAACAAAGGAGGTAAAACTCATGAATATTTGTAAATTAGTTTTAGAATATATTGAGCAATATCCAGAAGATGAGCCAATATTTATCGAAGATATAAAAAAATATGTTATTGAGCAATGCAAAAACGATAATAAACAAGAAAGTGTATTAAAAAATATAAATGTTATTTTAAATAGACTAAAAAATGAAGGTATTATAAAAGCAGAATATAAAGGAGTATATTATAAGCCAATTATTAGTATGTTCGGAGAAGTTCCATTAAATACAAATAAATTAAGAAAATTAAAATATTTGGAAGATAAAAATGGAAATATAAAAGGTTATATAGTAGGTGAAAAATTATTTAATAAATTAGGGCTAACAACATTAGTTCCAAATGTAACAGATATAGTAACAAATGAATGTAAATATCATAAACAATATGATGAAAGATTAAGAACTTATATAACAAAACCAAAAATAGAAATAACAAATGAAAATTATAGATATTTGCAGTTTATAGATATTTTAGATAATAAAGACAATATTCATATTGAAGCCCAAAATGCAGATGAAATTTTATATAGAATTATAAAAGAATGCAAATTAGATTTTGAAAAAATTATAAAATATGCTAGAGAAACAAACAATAGAAAAGTATTAGATAAATTATTCGTACTAGCAAGATAGGAGATATAATGTTACTACATTTAAATAAATTTGAATTTGAAAATTTTATAGAAATTATTAAAGAGAGAGAAAATATAGATAAAGATATAATAGAAAAAGACTATTATGTGTGTTTAGTTCTTAAAGAATTAGCAAAAAAACAAGATTATTTAAAAGCCTATTTTAAAGGTGGTACAGCAGTATATAAAATTTTAGATACAATGAATCGTTTTTCAGAAGATATTGATCTAACTGTAAAAGTTTTACCAGAAGAATCTAACACAAGAAACAAGAAAAGATTAAAAGAATCTGCTTTAGGTTATGAAATAGAAGGCTTAGAACTAATAAAAGATGAGTGTATAGATAATAAAGGCAGTGTTACAGGAGTTTACCAATATACATCAGTATATGAAGATAATGAAATACCACTGCAAAGAGCGGGAAAAATACAAGTAGAATCGACTTCTTTTACTGTAAGCGAACCAACTGAAAAATACTACATAGAGCCTTTAATATATAAACTTGCAAATGATAAAGAAAAGAAAATTTTAGAAGAGCAATTTGATATTACGAAAATAGAAATTGAAATAATAAAACTAGAGAGAATGTTTGTAGATAAAATATTTGCAGCAGAATTTTATTATATGAGAAAGATGTATATGGATACAGCAAAGCATTTATATGATATATCAGTATTATTTAACAACGATGAAATTCAAAAGTTATTAAACAATAAAGATGAATTAAATAAACTGATATATTACAAAAGGCAAGAAGAAAAAGTACGAATTGGTGGTATAGATGAAAAAATGGGAATCAAAGATTTTAGTTATTTTAAATTAGAGTTTAGTGATGTGCCAATAAGAAAATTTGAAAATATGCAGAATAAATATGTTTTAAATGATAAATATAAATTTTCTATTGACCAAGTTAAAAAGGTTTTAAAAGAGATACATAGACAAATGTAAAGGAGACAATTCACTCTTGGATTGCAAAAAAAGTTTCAAATAGGTCTTGACAAACTAAAAAAATGAGTATAGAATAGGGCTACAAAATACGAAATGTGTTAGAAAAACTATGT
>CAOJHH010000003.1 GCA_948436025.1 uncultured Clostridium sp.
TTATATAGAAATATATAGACGAGAGGAGGAAAGTCGAGCTTGTCTACTCGACTGAAATGGATGGAAGAAAATAAACGTATGGATAAAATAAATTATTATTTAGATATTGCAGAAGCAGTATCGGGAAGGGGAACGTGTCTTCGCAAAAACTTTGGCTGTATTATTGTAAAAAATGACGAAATTATTTCCACCGGTTATACGGGCTCACCACGAGGAAGAGTAAATTGTATCGATTTAGGGTTTTGTACCAAAAAAGAAAAATTCCCAGAAGTCCACCATGGAGGATATGATGCATGCCGTTCGGTACATGCAGAACAAAATGCCATGCTAAGTGCCCCAAGAAAAGACATGATTGGTGCTACTATGTATCTTGTAGGAAAACGAGTCGATACGGGAGCCTACGAACCAGGAGCGAATTCTTGCCAAATGTGCCGTAAAATGATTATCAATGCAGGCATTGAACAAGTGATTATTCGAGGAGCCACCAAAGAGGAGTATTTAGTGGTAAATGTAGAAGATTGGATTAAAAATGATGATTTATTAGAGGGAAGAAATACGTATTAAAAAAACCCCCTAATAAGGGGGAGAGCTTAGAGAATAAATAAGCCCCATACACACACCATCGCAATGACGGTAAGTCCTCCGACTAAGCTACCCAAAACGTAACCTTTAATCCGGTGTCCACGTGTTACTGCTAAAGCTGCAAGTACAATGATGACAACAACAAGTTCAATACATACTAATGTCTTAAGCATAATTTACCTCCAAGAAAGTGGTGTAGCCTAAACTTCAGGCTACATAATGAAAAGTTTCTATATACTATTATTATACAATAATTAACATAAAAAGCCAAATAAGGAGAATTGCAATGAAAGAGATAATAAAAAAATTACAACAAAATAAAAAGGTATTAAGTTATTTAATTATTTTCTTTGTTTCTGTTTTCTTGTGCATACCCTTATTTTCAAAATACATGGATATTGCAAGAGATGACGGAATTCAGCATATATGCCGTTTAATTGGAAATGCCACTACATTAAAAGAGGGGCATTTATTTCCTGTTATTCATTCCGACTTTTGTAATGGTTTTGGGTATTCGTGGAATTTATTTTATAGCCCATTTACTGCCTATGTACCGCTTATCTTTAAGTTATTTACCTCTTCGTATGTGATAACCTTAAAATTATTTATGTTGGCAACCATTTTCCTATCTGGCGTATTCTTATTTCAATTTACGTATAAACTATCCCAAAGCCATAAAGTAGGAGTTGTTTCCGCTATTTTATATATGAGTGCACCCTATCATTTAACAGACCTATATAATCGTATTGCTATAGCAGAATTAGCCTCGTTTCTTTTTTTGCCAATCGTATTTCATGGAATGTATGACCTCTTCTATGAAAAAAAGAAACTACCATACAGAATTATTATAGGAGCCATTCGGTTTAATCACAACCCATAATGTAATTGCTGTTTATACCGCCATTTTTTGCTTAGCCTATATACTGATTTATTGCAAAAACTTACAAGACAAAAATACCATAAAGAAGATTTTACTTTGTATAATCCTTATTTTATTATGCACTAGTTTTTATTGGATGCCATTATTAGAGCATAAATTTGCCACAGAATATGAAGTGTTCCTGCCAGAAAGAATGTATAAAGAAAGCACCTTAACACACTTTAAACTAAGTATAAGCGATTTATTTTTTACAGAGAATTTCGACCTAAATTTCCATATAGGAGGAGCCATTTTAATAGGCATGGGACTTACTTTTCTTTACCGAAAGAAACTTTCCAAAAACCAAAAAGAAACCCTTCGCATTTTTCTTATTTTTGGAAGTATCGCTATCCTTATGACATTAAAAATCTTTCCCTTTGAACACATGCCAAGTATACTAAAAATGATACAATTCCCATGGCGAATGATGGAATTTGCAACCTTCTTTTTTAGCGTAATCGCAGGGTTTGGCTTTGCTTATTTTATGAACCATACTAATAAAAAAGAGATAGGAGTCGTTATTTTTGTAATGATATACTTATGTATATCAATCATAGGAGCAAAAAGAAGTGTACAAACCCCTTTTGACGAAACAAAATACTTACAACCTGTTCCAGTAACTTCTTCAACTGGAAGAGTGCATGCAGGTTGTGCAACATTTGAATACTTACCAAAAAAAGCGTTCCAAAATAGAGAATACATTGAGCAAAGGTCACCAAATGTAAATGTATTAGAAGGAAATGCCATCATTAGTCATATGCAAAAAGAAAACACCAATCTAAGCGTTACCATAGAACAAGTAGCAGAAAACACAAAATTAGAATTACCATATATCTTTTATCTAGGCTACCAAGCCAAACTAGAAAAAGAAGACGGAACAAAACAAACCTTAAAAATAGAAGAATCCGAAAATGGATTTTGCATGATTACTGTCTCAAACCAAGACGAAGGGAACATAACAGTATCATACACAGGTACAACATGGATGAAAATATCTTACATTCTCACACTAATAGGAATAGGTGGAGTGGTTTGGATAAAATTTCAAAAATTAACATAATGTTACACGATAAACAAATAATTCCAATTTTGAATAGGTATTACAATTGACAAAGAATACATAATGTTATATAATAAAATATATCAATAATGTTGTTCTGAATAAGGAGGATAAAAAATGGAAGTGAAACTTAAAAGTACAGAACTGATTTACAAAATCGAGTATATGGCTAACGATAATGGGTATGGGCGAAAAGATTATTGCTTGAATTTGCGGAGAGTAATAACCGGGAGTTGGGAGTTAACTTTGGACTCATCATCTTTGGTTCCTACAATTTGTGAGATGTCAGAAATAATCCAGCATTTGATGAATGAAAATGACGAAACCTCAAAGTTAGAAATTGAAGAGATTGTGGTACGTTTTGCCGGCAAGAAAGACGTTGTAATTTCTGCTAGTGATCATTCGGAAGGTACGATTTTGAAAAAGTTCTCCGAGAAAGTTCAGATTGGCTAATGAGTTATTGATTAGCAGGGGTGTAGAGCATGTAAATGTTTTGCACCTCATTATTTTTTTATAAAACAAAGTATACTAGAATAGTAATGTTTTTTTATAAATTCCATTTTAACAATTGACTATCTTTTGCAAATAGTATAGAATAACTAATGAAAGAAAATGAGGTGAAATGAATGAGCAAGCCAACGGTTGCGATTGTTGGAAGACCGAATGTTGGAAAATCAACTTTTTTTAATTATATCATTGGACAGCGTTTGTCGATTGTAGAAGACAAGCCTGGGGTAACGAGAGATAGAGTGTATGCCGAAACTTCTTGGCGTGGACGAGAGTTTACGGTGATTGATACTGGTGGAATTGAGGTTGGTTCTGAGGATTTTATCACAGCAGAGATTGCAAACCAAGCCAATATTGCCATTCATTTAGCAGATGTTATTTTGTTTTTGACCGATATAAAACAAGGAGTAACACAGGTTGATAATGAAATTGCAATGATGTTAAAAAAAGCGAATAAACCAGTTATTTTGGTTTGTAATAAGGCAGACAATTATGGGAAAACATCAGATGATATTTATGAATTTTATAATTTGGGTTTAGGAGATCCATATCCGCTTTCTGCAACTAATGCCATTGGAATTGGCGATATTTTAGATGCCATATATGAGAATTTTCCAAAAGAAGAAAGTAATGCAGAAGAAGAAGAAACCATAAAAGTTGCGATTATTGGAAAACCAAATGTAGGAAAATCTTCTTTGGTGAACAAAATACTCGGCGAAGAACGTGTGATTGTTAGCAATATTGCAGGAACCACAAGAGATGCTATTGACTCTTCTTTTGAAAATGAATTTGGAAAATATGTGTTTATTGATACCGCAGGAATTCGTAGAAAAAGCAAAGTAGAGGAAGCCATTGAAAAATTTAGTGTTATGAGAACCCTTCTTGCCATCCAAAGAGCAGATGTATGCTTAATGATGATAGATGCTACCGAAGGAGTAACCGACCAAGATGCGAAAATTGCAGGAGAAGCACATGAGGCAGGAAAAGGAATTATATTAGTAATTAACAAATGGGATGCCGTAGAAAAAGATACCTATACGATTGAACAATTTAAAAAAGACGTTTATAATAAATTATCCTATTTAACCTATGCACCAATCCTATTTATTTCCGCAAAAACAGGACAAAGAGTAAACAAACTATATGAAACCATTAACCAAGTGGCAAGCCAAAATGCCTTAAGAGTTACCACAGGAATGCTAAACCAAGTATTAAATGAGGCAATTGCTATTGTACAACCACCAACGGATAAAGGAAAACGTTTAAAAATTTATTACATGACACAAGCGACCACAAAACCACCAACATTTGTTGTATTTGTGAATAACAAAGAGTTATTCCACTTTTCTTATGAACGATACTTAATCAATCAGTTAAGAAAAGAATTTGGGTTAATCGGAACACCAATTCGAATGATTATACGCCAGAAAGGAGAAAAAGAAGAATGAACGAATTAAAAATAAAAGGAATATACAAACACTTTAAAGGAGACTATTATATGGTAGAGGATGTATGCACACATTCTGAAACAAAGGAAAAATATGTATTATATAGAGGGCTATATGGAAATAATGAATTATATATAAGACCATATGACATGTTTTTATCCGAAGTAGACCATGAAAAATATCCAGAAGTAGAACAAAAACACAGATTTGAATTACAAAACATAAAAAGCAAAAATATATAATAATAATTAAATTATAGGAGGTATAAAAATGGCATGTTATATTATCGTAGCAATTATTGCATATGCAATTGGAAGTATTAGTTCATCTGTTATTATTAGCAAAAAAATGGCGGGATTTGATGTAAGAGAAAAAGGAAGTGGAAATGCAGGTTCCACCAATGTTCTAAGAAGTGTTGGAAAAGGAGCAGCAGCACTTACTTTAATTTGTGACATTTTAAAAGGAATTGTTGCAATTTTAATTGCAATGATACTTGGTTGGATTGTTAAAGAAGTAGATAAAGCTTTATTAGTACAAATAGCAGCGATAGCTGTTGTTATTGGACATACTTTTCCAATCTTTTTCGGATTTAAAGGAGGAAAAGGAGTAGCTACATCACTTGGAGTATTATTACTAATTAACTGGCAAATTGGACTAATTTGTTTGGTATTTGCTTTAGTAATTATGGCACTAACAAGAATGGTATCCGCAGGTTCTGTTCTAGCAGCAATTTTATTTCCAGTATTAACCTTATTTATTGGACAAGACCATTTTATTGTTGATGGAAATTATTTCGTTTTTAGTGTGATTATGGCATTAATTGTTGCCTTTAATCATAGAACTAATATTAGCCGAATCTTAAGTGGAACGGAAAATAAATTATCATTTCATAAAAAATAACAAAGGAGGAAAAAATTTGAAAACAATCGCTGTTATTGGAAGTGGAAGTTGGGGAGTAGCCCTTTCCATTCATTTAGCAAACATGGGGCATACCGTAAAAATCTGGTCATTTGCTGAGGAAGAAGCAAATCTTATCAATCAAGAAAAAAAATGCAAATTTTTGCCAGAAGTGACACTACCCCAAAATATTACATGTTATACTAATTTCGAGGAAACCTTGCAAGATAGTGATATTATCTTACATGTAACTCCTTCAAAATTTGTTCGTAACATCTTAAAACAATACAAAAATCTTGTAACCCATCAACCAATCGTAATGTGTGCGAAGGGTTTTGAAAGGGAAACTTTATATTCCTTAGACCAAATTATTGAAGAAGAATTACCAAATAAGCCATATGCGGTTTTATCTGGACCAAGCCATGCTGAAGAAGTTTCAAAACAAATTCCAACGGCTATGGTAGTTGCTGCCAAAGAAGAAAGCTTGCAAGAAGAAATTCGTTCTATTTTCATGAATGAAAAAATGAGAATTTACACTTCTTATGATATAAAAGGTGTCGAATTAGGTGGTGCTTTAAAAAACATCATTGCCTTTTGTGCAGGAATTGCGGCTGAACTTGGGCTAGGAGATAATTCCTTTGCCGCACTTATCACAAGAGGATTAACCGAAATTAGTAGGTTAGGAGTAACCTTAGGTGGAAAAAGCGAAACTTTTTATGGCTTAACAGGACTAGGAGATTTAATTGTTACATGTTTAAGCGAACATAGTAGAAACCGAAGAGCTGGAAAACTAATTGGAGCAGGAAAAACCATTGAAGAAACAAGACAAATAGTAGGAATGACCATAGAAAGTATCGATAATATTGAAGTAGCCTATGAACTTTCTAAAATCCATGAGGTAGATATGCCAATTGTGCATGCGGTTTATGATGTGTTATACAATGGATTAGATCCAAAAGAAGCGGTAAACATGCTTATGACACGTGATAAAAAATGTGAATAAAAATCGAAAAAATGCTTATAATACGGATAAAAACGAAATTGTAAAAAGAGTGTGCGATTGTTTGTATCATCGACACGAATGAAAGTAGGGAGGTATTACAATGGATTTTTTTGATAAACTAGGAAAACAGGCAAGTAAAACCTATCAATATACAGCAAAGAAAACGTCACAATTAGCAAAAGAAGCAAAACTAAAAATGCAAATGAATGAACATAAGGGCGAAATTGAAGAAATATATGTACAAATTGGTAAAAAATTATATGAACATCATATAAACGATAAAGCCATAGACATCGATATAGATGCCGTTTTAGAAGAATACTGTATTCAGATTGATGAACTATGTGACCGAATTGAAGAAGAAAGAAAAGAAATCTTAAGCCTAAAAGATAAAAAACAATGTCCAAATTGCTACCACGAAATCGAACGAGATTACCAATATTGTCCTCATTGCGGAGATAAACAAATAGAAGAAGAAATAGAAGAAAATGAAATTCAAAACGAAACAAAATCCGATGTAAAAGAGGATATTCACATCGAACAAGAATAACATAAAGAATGAAATAAGAACCAAAGTAGTAATAAAAGGCCCCTTTATTTAAGGGGGCTGTCGCCGAAGGTTCCTAAAGGGTTCTTTAAGAGAGGAAACCAAAATGAAAATCGTATTACAAAGAACAACTGGTGCTAGTGTCACCGTAGACAATAGGACCGTCGGAAAAATTGACCACGGTCTTGTTATTTTACTCGGAATTTCAGACGAAGATACCAAAGAAACCGTAACACAAATGGTTCGTAAAATTAGCAATTTACGAATTTTTCATGATGAAAACGACAAAATGCACCTTTCTATCAAAGACGTAAAAGGGCAAATCCTAGTAATTTCGCAATTTACCCTTTATGCGGATTGCAAAAAAGGAAATCGTCCAAGCTTTACTGGTGCAGGAAAACCAGAACATGCCAATGAATTATATGAATATTTCATACAAGAAGTACAACACCAAGACATTCCTGTACAACATGGCATATTTGGAGCACATATGCAGGTAAACCTAACCAATGATGGACCTGTTACCATCTTATTAGAAGCATAACTTTGCAAGAAATCCTCAAAGTTTTTAAAGCAAACCATAAATCTTAATACGGAAAACGCTCATACAAATAGCGAATAATTTGGTCAGCATTATCTTCGGTAATATTTAAAAAAGCTCCCTCATCAAGACTTACCCACATATTAATACGATATTTCTCACGATTATCTATGAAAATTCCAATAATATCGGCAAGTTCAGTACCATTTTGAAATTCTTTTTCCCATTTCAAATCATTTTCAAGTTTTATCTCTTTTTCGTAAAAACGTGACAAAAATCGACTTATTTCGCCAGATTGATTACTATATAAGTTCATAATTGTATACATAACAAAATCTCCTAAAACAAATTCTTGTTTATAATAGTATTTCTTTTTTTATTTTATCTATACGAAAGAATAAAAGGTAAAAATATGGAAATACTACACATGGGTGATAATATGAGAAAAAAACGAAAATCCTATTTGTGTTTGTTTTTCCTTTTTCTTAGTTTATTTCTATTATCTGGTTGCGGTAATAAAAAAGAAGAAGAGTTGTTAAAAAACAAACTATCAAGTGAAATCGAATATTTGGATTCGATGCTTTCTTCTATGTTAAACAAAGCAAATGGCTTAACACTTACGAATTATCAAGTGAGCGCAAAAAAAATAGAAGATAAGGAACAAGGGAATAGTAATAATGAAAATAGTTCCTCTTCTAATGCGAAAAGTGGTTCTACTGGTGAAGGAGGAAATCAAGAAGGTAGTGGGCAACAAGGTTCTTCCGGAGATAGTAGTAATTCTAGCAAAGAAGATGAAAGTGAAAAGAACAATTATGAATATAAAATGGTACAAAACAGCATTTTAACAGCCGATAAAACACCAGATTGGGAAGAATTGACCTCAAAAGTAGAACTAATCTATTCTGATTGGGCAGTAATTACCTTAGATTTATATAAACAAAATGTTGATAATCAAAAAATTTTAAGTTTTAATACAGATTTAGATGCTTTAGTAAAAGCTATTAAAGAAAAGAATAAAGGACAAACTCTTACCTTGCTTGCACGATTGTATTCGTATCTTCCTGTATATTATGCAGGTTTTTCAAACGATACCAAGCAAACCAATTTATACAAGGTAAAATCGAGTGTACTAAATGCCTATGCCATTATCGAGCAAAATAATGTAGAAGAAGTAAAAAAACAGTTGCAAACAGCGGAAGATGCTATGATTGCCATGATAAATAATGTAAGTGATAAAAGTCAAAATGAATATAACCTAAATAAAGCATATATTTTGCTAAAAGATTTACAAAATACGATAGATAAGAATGATGCAGATGTTTTTTACTTGAAATATAAAAATTTAATAGAAGAATTGGATGCGTTATAAAGACGAGAAGTTATTGTACGAATGGTAAAATGATTTTTAAAAAAATTATGTAAATAATTGCAAAATCTCCTTGAAAATAGTATAATAAACATGATGCAAATAAATGCTAGTGAAGAAAGGAGACAATTCATGACTAATGAATTATCGAAAGAAGACCTCCAAAAAGCACTAAATGCTCACTACAAACTTTCCATTGAACAACACGACCCCTATTACCAAATTTTTGTAAAATTAGGAGCTAATCCTAATACAGGTAATGGAATAGGAATTAGTGAGAAAGTTTTGGAGCGGGATTTGGAGGCAGTAAAATTTTTGCATTCTTATGGAGCCGATTTAACTCCTGGTTTAGTAATTGCCATCAAAGAAGGATTGGTAGAGTACGCTGAATATTTCTTGCAAAACGGTGCAAGACCAGCAAAGTGGGAGGTAGAACCGGCAGTAAAGTATCAAGATATTCCCATGCTTGAACTGTTACACAAATACCATGTCAAGATAGCGGACAGATTAAAGCCAGCAGTGAAAGAACTAGGAATTGATTGGGACGAGGAGATAGCATGACGAAAGTCATGTTATTTCCTTCTTAAAAAGCTGTTATAAAGAAAAATTTTCAATAGTTAGAGTTGAGGACATAAAACTTGCAATTTTATGTAAAATATAGTATAATATAAGAAGATAAGTGCTATAAAGCAACTATCGAGTATCATATACCTCGGTTACATTTGAGGTTAGCATCTTAAGGAAGATTATGGAGGTAAAAAGAAATGAGAAAAGGGAACGAAACAACAAAGGCATTATTGGATGTATCAGAGCAGGCAGCGTCAGTATTGAGAGATATGTATACTCTTAAGTTATTGACACCTGAAGATGTTAAAACGGACTTTACTGTTGATGAGCAGGGCAAGAAAAACCTTGCTGTGAGGATGGTAGAAGCTAAGGAGAAAATTGAGGTCTGTTCAAAAATGGTATCAGGACTTCTTGAGAGGGGTGTAACTGTTTTTCAATGGCGAGGATCGACGGAAGACGGCAAACAATGGAACTTATGCAGGTTCTACTATGAATAATTTTCTCATTTGGGGCTCTACGGGAATTTCCTGTAGGGCTCCTTTATTAAAATACGGAAAAAATCCTTGAAAATATTTGAAAAACGTAGTACAATAATAAAAGAGTAAATTGAATGGTCGCGTATAGCAAGGCCGTGAGGTAGCGTACGAGGAAAGTCCGGGCTCCATAAGAGCAAGTGATGCTGGATAACGTCCAGTGGAGGAAACTCTAAGGAAAGTGCAACAGAAAATAACCGCCTATGAAAATAGGTAAGGGTGAAAAGGTGAGGTAAGAGCTTACCGCAGATATGGTGACATATCTGGTCCATGTAAACCCCATCTGGAGCAACATCTTGTAATTCCAAAAAGGCTAAGATGCTCTTTCATCTTTTTGGTTTAGGTGGCTTAAGACACATAGTAATATGTGTAATAGATAAATGACCATTCACGACAGAACCCGGCTTATAGATTTACTTTAAACCAGAAGAGATAGGGAGAAACCTATCTCTTCTGACATACTAGAAGAGTTTTCATATCTTCTGGTAAAGGACAAGAAAAAGTCATTTGCTCTTTGGTAATAGGATGAAGAAAAGATACCTGATACGCATGCAAGGCTTGTCTTTGTATAACAGGGGTCATGTTATTACAGCTACCATATAAGGTGTCTCCTACAATGGGATGACCAATATAAGAAAAATGAACACGAATTTGATGCGTTCTTCCTGTTTCAAGAAGAATGTTCACAACTGATTGATTATTAGAAGTTTCTTTCATTACTTCATAATGAGTAATTGCTTCTTCGCCACAACCGTCAATGCAAACCTCTCTTTCAATAATACTTCCTAGTTTTCTCGCAATCGGCAAATGAATGGTTCCTATTTTCTTTTCCAAAATTCCTTCCACAATAGCAATATATTCTTTCTTAAAACACTTTTGTTTCATTTGCCTAACAAGACATTCCTGCACATATTCATTTTTTGCAAACAAAACAATGCCAGAAGTATCTCGATCCAATCGATTAATCGGACGAATTTTCTTTTTTAACCCAATCTGCTCAAAATAATATTTTACTCCATTCGATAAACTATCCTCATAATGCATCCTAGAAGGGTGAATAGGAAGAAAAGGTGGCTTATTTAAAATAAGCAAAGCCTCATCTTCATACAAAATCGATAAATCCATTTTTGTAGGAACAATATTCGAATTATCCTCTTCAAAATCAAGAAAAACCTCAATTACATCATTCCTATGAACCTCTTCATTTACACGAGCAATTCGTGAATTACGATAAATCTTCTGGTTTGCTTTTAATTTCAAAAGCAAACGGTCAGAAATGCCAAATTCCTCTTTTAACATCTGTTTTACATTTTCATATTTCAAATTAGTAACAATACAACTTAATTTCATAAAAACCTCCACATGGATTATAGCAAATAAATAGATGTATCGCAAATAAAAAAGACAATCGCTGTTTTGGATTGCCTTTTTTGTTAATTTAATATTTAGCAATGTTTTAGTGGGAAAGCTTAACAATTCGAATGGTGACGTTTGTCAAATTAGAGGTTGCGTAAATTTTAATATCATTTTCAAAATTATTTTTAAATTTAAAATCAACACTTCCATAAGAAACTGCTGCGTCTTTATCTTTGGCAACATAATGAACATCCTTACTATGGGCATGTCGTTCTTTTACTTCTAATTCAGGAATTTGCAATACAACATTATATAAAGTACTACTAACTTGGCAATTTCCACCTCCTAGGGTTTTAACCGTTTCTCCATCCTTATTAAAAGAATCAGCTTCTTCATAACCTTGTTCAGAAGAGGGTTTTCCAATGAGTCCACAAAAAGAAAAAGTTTCTCCACTTTTTACAATAGTTTCATTTAAAGTAGAAGTAGTAATTCCAATATTACGACTTCTAGCTGTATTTTTTCCACTAAGTTTGGTAGAAAAAGAGGCAAGCTCCACTTCTGTGTTGCCATCTGCTTCGTGAGCACCAATACGAATTTCATTTGTTATTGGTGCCATTGAATTCCCGTATTGAATTTGTCTTATTTCCGTGTAGTAATATCTGTGCTAATTCGCCCGTACTTGAACAGCTTCATTGGATTCGGGTGTTGTATTAGAATTTCTATTTCCACACCCACTAAGTACACTAATGAGTAAACCACATATCAAAAAAAATAATATCGTTCGATTCATCACAATCCTCCTTATATGTATAATGATAAAACTCTTAATTAATATAACCAAAAAAATGAATAATATTGACAAAATACGAAAATATAGTATAATTATTAGTAGAGTTAAGAAAACGGAGGAGAAAACGATGGCTGCAAGAATTTGGAAAAAGGTTCTATTTTTTATTTTAATTATTGCTTGTTTATTTAATATTATTACAAAATTAGTAAAAAAAATACCATTTAAGGAAGAATTACAATCATCTGCACAATATATGGTAGAGCAAGAAAATGAAAAAAAATAAAAAAATGCGAGTATAAGGTTGAAATAAATTTTGAAATATGATAAGATAATAGTTAGCAAATTTATATTAAAGATAGAGAAAGAGGTGAATACAAGATGAAACAAGAATTACATCCAGAATTTACAGAAACAACAATTACATGTGCATGTGGAAATGTGTTTACAACAAAATCAACCAAAAAAGATATAAAAGTAGATGTTTGCTCAAAATGTCATCCATTTTGGACAGGTAACTTAAAATTAAATACAACTGGTGGTAGAGCAGATCGATTTAAGAAAAAATATGGAATCGAATAAAAAAACTAAGAGATGGGAAACCTCTCTTTTTTTATATGTTTTCTACATCCTCAATTAAATCCTGCCAATATTTTTTGGGCATGAATTGCATTCGTAGTTTGGAATTTTTTCTTTCTTTAATGCCGATGGCATGATAAAAACACTTCCATAAATTTTGGTAGTATTGTTCCTCTTCGGAAAGAGAGGTAATTTGTAAGTTTTTTGCTTCTATGATGGTGTATTCTTTTGTGTTGTATAATAAGGCAAGTTCACGTGTGGGGTCGTGAAGAATAAGGTTTTCTTTTGGTAGACGGGAGGTAAAGTGATGCCCTAGCAATTCTAGCACATTATTATCTGGGTGAATTTTGGCATAAAACATGCCATTTTTTAATTTCATAAAACGTAGTAATCCACATAAACGGTGGTATTCTCCAAAAACTCGTTTACGTGTTTTTTCCATACGCAGGACAAGGTCATTTGTTAGGAAATGATCGATTTTGTTGCCAATTTCAAAACCAAGAAGGAGAAAATTAACAATATCCAATTCCTTATTTGG
Organism: uncultured Clostridium sp.; assembly: GCA_948436025.1. Lineage (GTDB taxonomy): Bacteria > Bacillota > Clostridia > TANB77 > CAG-508 > RGIG8482. Next base: position 13,231 of record CAOJHH010000003.1, read on the forward strand.
TAAATTTGATAAAAACACATGATAAGCAGTAGATAAACAGTGATAAGAAATGTTTTTTACAATACCTTGGTAAATTCGGTTTGCTTTTTCCTCGTTCGTTTTTATGGTTTGGTATGTACAAAATAAATCCATTTCAAATTCCGAAGAAACAATTCTAGAGGGAATTGTTTTGGAAAGATAGCTATCAAACACAATGGTAAGTAAACCATCAAAACTACCATCATAAATATAACAAGTATCTATAGATTTCCACTGAAACATTTTATTCTATCCTCCTTTGTGGGATTTAGCGTATCAAATAAAGATAATTGCTTTGCTTGTTGTAACACAGGAAGGGAGCGTTTTTCTTGGTAAAGTAAATTGGTTTCAATAAACGAAGCATTTAGATAATGGGCATGGTTAAAATAAGTCCCACTACAAGTAATAAAATAAATGGCACGTTTTAAGACAATTCCAAGACCTTTTAGGTTATCAAAATTCAAACGAAATTGTCTTCTTGCACGAATAATACGTTTCGCAGAAGTAACGCCAATCCCCGGTACACGAAGAAGGGTGTAAAAATCCGCTTGGTTTACATCCACAGGAAAACATTCCAAGTGACGTAATGCCCATTCACATTTGGGGTCTAATAAATGGTTAAAATTAGGATGTGTTTCATCTAATAACTCTTCGGATTTAAACCCATAATAGCGAAGAAGCCAATCGGCTTGGTAAAGGCGATTTTCTCGAAGAAGAGGAGGCGTTTGTAAAGTAGGTAAATTGGAATCTTGGTTTACCGATACATAGGCAGAGTAATACACTCGTTTTAACGAAAATTTTTGGTACAAACTTTCTGATAAACGAAGAATTTTTAAGTCCGATTCTGGAGTTGCCCCAATCATTAGTTGTGTTGTTTGACCGGCAGGTACGAAACGTTTGGCATAACTAGATTTTTCCTCTTTGGTAAGTGCAATATTGGTAGATATTTGTTTCATGGGAGTTAAAATACCCGCTTTTTCTTTCTGTGGTGCTAGCAATTTTAAACTATTACTAGAAGGAAGTTCAATATTAATACTCATACGATCGACTAAATTCCCAAGCATATCGATTAGTTTTGGACTAGCTCCAGGGATTGCTTTTGTATGAATATAACCATGGAAGTGATATTCATTTCGTAAAATGAATATGGTTTGATAGAGCTGTTCCATGGTATAGTCTGGTGATTTTACAACAGCAGAACTTAAAAATAATCCTTCAATATAGTTTCTTTTATAAAATTCGATGGTTAAGTCTGCAATTTCTCTTGGTGTGAAAGTAGCACGAGGAACCGAATTCGATAGACGATTAATACAATACTTGCAATCATATATACAAGCATTACTCATCAAAATTTTTAATAAAGAAATGCATCTACCATCGCTTGCCCAACTATGGCAAATACCTGAGACATTACCATTACCAATTCCATTTTTCGTATTCGTGCGTTTACTACCACTTGAACTACAAGATACATCATATTTTGCAGAGTCTGCTAATATCTTTAATTTAGCCATTGTTTCCATATAAAACCACCCAAACATATATTCTTTATATATAGCATACCACACAAACACATGTTTATGCAATAGAAAAAAGAAAAATTTTTAAAAATATTTACATAAGCAATGGAATATGATAAAATTAAAAGGTACGATAGATAAGGTTCAAGACCATAAAAGTAGTCTTTAATAAATACTATTTTATGAAATAGGTGTGTAATATGAAGGAAGACAAAAAATTAAGTAATGGAACAAAGATTAAGATAGAAACCAGTAGCTTTCAGCAATCAATAAAAGGATCAGAGGGAGACTATATAGTAAAAGAAGAGGAACATCCTTGTTGGGAGTTGTTAGTTCATAAAGATTATGGTAGTGTAGAGCTAACAGTGAAGGAATATAAAAAAAGCCCCGAGGAAATGGATGTTGCAGTGCTAAAGGCAATGTGTAAGGATATATTAGCAGTAATGCAAGAATTAAATCGTATGATTCATGAAAAAGAACGAAATATAAAACAAAAATATGTATTTTCAGAAGACGAAAAAGAATTATAAATAAAGTGAGGATAAATACATTATGAAAAAGATATATATATTGTTAATGCATACTAATACAATACCAGCGAAGCTTATTCGAAAGGTGACGAATTATAAATATAGTCATGTAGGAATTGCGTTAGAGAAGGATTGTAATGTAATATATAGTTTTGGAAGAAAAAAGCTTCATTCTTTTTTAGATGCTGGTTTTTGTGTAGAATATAAAGATGGAGAGTTTTTTAAAACCTTCCATAAAACAATGTGTACGATTTATGAGGTTCCTGTAACAGAGGAACAATATGAAAAAGTAAAAGATATTATTCATGCGATGTTATTACATAGTAGCCAATATCAATATGATTTTATAGGAATTGTATTACGTTTTTTTGGTATTCCATTAACTTTTAAAAATAAATATGTATGTAGCTATTTTGTTGCTTCCGTACTACAAAAAGCGAGGATATATGAGTTTCAAAAACGAGTGTGTTTTGTAAAACCAAAGGATTTTGAAAATTTAAGAGGCTTTCGTGAAATTTATACTGGTAGATATTTATTATATCAATAAAATGGAGGAATTACATGAAAATCATTGGAGTAACTGGTACATCAGGAGCAGGAAAGACCACCTTATGTGAAATATTAAATAGGCAATATGGAGCCTATATTATTGATGCTGACCAAATTGCAAAACGTTTATCCAAAAAAGGAACCATGTATTTAAATGCAATCGTAGAATGTTTTGGAGATGGTATTCTTAACCAAGAAGGAGAACTAAGACGAAAAGAATTAGCCAATCTTATCTATAATGATGAAGGAAAACGAAGTCAGCTAAATGGACTTACTTTTATGTATGTAGTACAAGAAATTAAAGAAAAGATTGATGCTTTAAGAGAAGATTGCATTGTAATTGATGCACCATTATTATTTGAAAGTAAACTAGACCAAATTTGCGATTTTGTGATTGGTGTTATAGCAAAAGAAGAAGAAAAAATAGAACGTATTTGCAAACGAGACGGCATTTCTAAAGAAATGGCAAAAAAGAGGCTAAGTATTCAAATGGAAGAAAAAGAATTATCAAAAAAGGCGGATTATATTATTGTGAATGATGGAAATGTGGAAAACTTGGAAAAAGAGATTGAGAAAGTTTGGAAGGAAAGAAAAGAATAAGTAGAAACTTTGTATAATTTCTGTAGCTTGCGAAAAGTAGTAGCTACAGGAATTATTTTTTAAGGACATAGAGAGAAAAATGAAAACGATTATGTAAAAAGATAATATTCAAAAAGACTTTGTTTTCTTGCTTTGCGAAAGGAGTATCGATATAATGAGAAAAAAAGAAAAGGAGCCAAAGAAAAATGAAAAGAAAAAACAAAGGTATTACACTAATTGCTTTAGTTATTACAGTTATTATTTTATTAATCCTAGCAGCAATAACGATTAATATGACCATAGGACAAAGAGGAATTATAACAAGAGCGAGGGAAGCAGGAAAAAACTATCAAGAAGCAGCTACAAGAGAAGATGAAGAATTAGCAAAATTATGGAATGAGGCAGAAAATATTTTAACAGGAACTACTGGCGGTAGTAGTGGAGGAAACACAGGTGGAAGTGGACAAGATCCCGTTACGCCAGGTGGAGATGATGAAAAACCTTGGGCACAAGACCCAAGTAATCCCGATTGGTCAAAACCATCCACAAACACGGAAAAAGACAACTACACAGATGAAACAGGCAAAAAAGCAACCATTCCAGAAGGTTTTCAAGTATCGAAAAAAGAAGGAGAAGATAAGATAGAAGATGGATTAGTTGTCCGCGATGCGGAAACAAATAATGAGTTCGTATGGGTGCCATGTACAGAAGATGGGCAGAATGGAAGTATTAAATATGATCGATATGTGTTTGGAAATCAACCCGCTAAGGAAGTAGATACAGCAACAAATAGCATGAAAATATTTGAATCGGCTACAGGAACGAGGTATTATACAGAATCAATGCCAATGATACAAGGAACAAGAACAGAATTAGATAGCATAAAACAGTATGGGGGATTTTACATAGGAAGATATGAAGTTGGGATTATAAACTTTGATATAAATACACAACCTAGTTCAGCAAATTGGACAAGATATATTAATGGAACTACAGTGATACAAAAAGGAAAAAAAGTTTGGGATTATATTACAAGAGACAAAGCAAAAGAAATATCAGAAGGATTGTATAAAGACAACAATTCAATAATTAGTCGATTATGTAGCAGTTATTCATGGGACACAGCATTAAAATTTATTGAAACAAATAATCCAAGTTATGAAACGGATGTTACACATGGAAATTATAAAAGCTCAACATTTGATTATAGAGATTTAAATGGGGAATTAAAAACAAAAGCTAAAGATAGTGCAGAGGTAGTTCCAACAGGGCAGACAGTGCCGTTAAGTAATATTTATGATATGGGTGGAAATGTTTTTGAATGGTCAACAGAAACTGCAAGTCAAAGCAATTTCCCATGTACCATGAGGGGAAATTCATTTGGAACTGACAGACTTTCCGTATATCCGATGGGATATCGCGGGTTAAACACTTTAGAATTTAGCAGTTCGGGAACGGGATTTCGTATAACGCTATATTTGAAATAATATGTGAATCTAGAACTGTGTAAAAAATGTATAAATTAATTTGCAAATTTCAAGCATGTTACAAAAATATGACATTTTTGTAACATGCTTGAATTGTGTCGGGTTTTATCATATAATGAAATTGCCTTATTATAAATACAAACGACGAAGAAGTAAAGGGGAGAGACTATGGAGACTTTTGCTGAGTATATTTTGTCAGAACCGGACTATATAAAGAAAATGGAAATCGTATATTATTTACAAAAAAGAACCAACATCTTTTTTGATAATTCTGTTATGTTTAAAACAGAACTTGCTAGAATGTTTATAGATGATATGGAAATTGAGGATGTAGATAGAAATGTTGTATTAACAGCATGTTTATTATGTTTTTGTAAAAAATCAGACGACCCCCAAGATTTGTCAATCGTAAAATCATATGCAAAAGAAGGAGCAAAGTATTTAGAAACATTGGGGTTTGATAAACGTTTTTGTAAAATTTGTGAAGAAGTAAACCGATATAGTGGTAGTGAACCAAGAGAGAAAGAAAGTGACATATTGGAATTAGTGGATAATTTTGGAGGTATGTTACTAAATAGACCAGAAAGGCGAGGATTTCCGGTAGATGAAGCTTTAGTATTATTAGAGTTTCGTAACATGAAAGGAAAAAATAATCGTTATTTAGAAAAATTTAAACAATTTGTAACGGTTGCAGAAGGAATAGCAGTATAAAGGAGGAAACATTATGGGATATAATGTAGAAGGATACACAAGGACATTTGGAGAAAATAGAACAATAACAAATCTGGCAGAAAATACACAGAGAGCTAATAAAGTAGTATATATGCAAGCATTAAGAGACAAAACGGCACAGTTAAAAAAAGCGGATTTTTTAAAGTATGTAGAAGAACATAGTAAGAAAAAGAATGAATACGTGGTAGAAGAAGAAAAAACAGGAAACACAAGCCAAAAAGCAGAAATTATTGAATTTAAAAAAGAGCAAAAAGCAGAAATTGTACCATTAAACAGAAAGAATATTGAAAACATCAAGGAAAGAGCATCAGGCGGAGAAGAAAGATAATAGACAAAGGAAGAGGATTATATCATGTAATCCTCATTTTGCTGTCGTAGGGGTCGATGCCCACATCGACCCAAAACACATAGGAGCGAAATCCATTTTTGCCCGAAAAAATAAGGAGGAAGAAAAAATGTATGAAGTATTTGCAGATTTACATGTGCATATTGGAAGAAGTAAATCGAATAAACCAATTAAAATTACAGCAGCAAGAAGTTTGAATTTTGAAAATATAGCCAAAGAATGTGTGGACCGTAAAGGGATTGGAGTTGTTGGCGTTATTGATTGTGCCTCACCATATGTGATTGAAGATATTGAAGAATTTTTACAAAATGGAGAAGCTTACGAAATACCAGATGGAGGAATTGTATATAAAAATAAAGTATGTATTATTTTAGGAAGTGAAATAGAAACCTCGGAAATAAACGACCAAGGGAAAACGGGAAGTGCTCATAACCTATGCTATTTTCCAACCCTAAAGGACATTAAAGCTTTTTCTAAAGAAATGAGTAACCATATTCATAATATGACACTAAGTTCCCAAAGAGCCAATATTTCTGCTTATGAATTAATAGATATTGTAGAAAAATACAATGGAGTTCTCATTCCAGCTCATGCTTTTACACCACACAAAAGCTTTTATGGAAATTGTACAGACCGTCTTTCTAAGATTTTTAGAGAAAAATTTGATAAAATTTTTGCCATTGAATTAGGTTTAAGTTCTGATACTTTTTTAGCAGATACCATATCTGAGTTAGAAACAAGGAGCTTTTTAACTAACTCCGATGCACATTCTCTTCCTAAAATCGCCAGAGAATATAATAAAATGCTAGTAGAGGACATTAGTTTTAAAGAATTTGTAAAAGCCGTAAAAGGTGAAGAAGGAAGAAAAATTGTAGCAAATTATGGGTTAGATCCAAAACTTGGAAAATACCATAGAACTTATTGTGAAACTTGTGAAAAAAATGTAGAAGGAATTGCACCAGTAACCACATGTCCTAATTGTGATTCAAGAAATATCACCATGGGTGTTTTTGACCGTATCGAAATGATAAAAGATAAAACCGAAACCAAAAGTCCTAAAAATAGACCACCATATGTATATCAAGTTCCACTTACCTTTATTCCAGGATTAGGAACAAAAACGATTGATAAATTATTAAATCATTTTGAAACGGAAATGAATATTTTGCACAAACTTTCTAAAGATGACTTAGAAGCAGTTACCAATGCTAAAATTGCAAGCACTATTATGATGGCAAGAGAAGGAAAACTTAGTATACAAGCAGGTGGTGGAGGAGTATATGGTAAAGTAACCACCAAAGAATAGAAACAACTAAAAAACAGTTCTAAATCTCATTTTATTACATAGACATTATGTATAAGAAAAACGAACCGAATGGAGATAATCCTTTCTAAAAGAACAACTCTTATTACATATAGAAAACTAGGAGGTAATAACTTGAGAAACTTAGGAAAAAAGAGAAGTAGTAGAGCCAAAGAGATTTTATTAACCCATTTAAAAAATAATATAAGAGAATATAGTATTGCGACATTATTATTTTTAATTGGGTTAATTTTTGGTATTATTTTTGTAAATAATGCTTCTGAAATGCAAGTACAAGATATAACAGGGTATTTATCAGAGTTTGTAAATTCATTAAAAAATAATGCCCAAATTGACCAGACTACATTATTAAAAGATTGTTTAATTTCTAATTTTTTATTGGTTCTTGTTTTGTGGTTTGTTGGTTCTACAGTAATTGGAATACCTATTGTATATGGTATTATTTTATATAGGGGATTTTGCTTAGGTTATACAATTTCTTCTGTAATTGCAGCACTGGGGGTAGGAAAACGGAATGTTATTTGTGGTAAGTTCTATTTTATTACAAAACATCCTCTTTATTCCATGTATTTTGGCATTAGCGGTAAGTGGCATGAAATTATATAAAGCAATTATGAAAGATAAAAGAAGAGAAACCATCAGATTAGAGATAACAAGGCATACTATTTTTTCCTGTATTTTACTTTTGGGGCTTGAACTTGCTGCCTTAGTAGAAGTATACCTTTCGTCAAATTTATTAGAAATTTGTTCAAAATACTTTTAAGAAAAAATATTTTGAGAAATTTTAAAAAATCTATTTACATTTTTGAAGAATTTTGATATAACAATAAGAGCGTTATGTCAATTGTAAATGACTAACAAAATAAGAGAGTTTAAGGTAGGGAGTAAAATGGAGAAACAAATTAGCAGTTTTTTAGAGTTTATTAAAGAGGATAAGAAATTATCTGACAACACATTACAATCATATAGAAGGGATATTGTACAACTAGAAGAATACATGAATGAAAACAAATTAAATTACCAAAGAGTAACAGAGGAAGATATGAGAAGATACTTTTCTTACCTACAACAAACTGGTAAAAAAACATCAACTATTTCAAGAAATGTAGCTTCAATTCGTTCTTTTTATCAATTTTTAGTACGTAATAAAAAAATAAAAAAAGATCCAACAGAAAAAATTCAATCTCCAAAAGTAGAGAAAAAAGCACCAAGTGTTTTAACCTCTTCTGAAATTGAATTATTATTAGAACAACCAAAAAATATCGATTTAAAAGGAATTCGCGATAAAGCTATGCTAGAGTTTGCTTATGCAACTGGAATGAGAGTATCTGAAATTATTTCCTTAAACATAGAAGATGTGAATTTAAAAGATGGATTAGTCAATTGCAAAACATCTGCAAGACAAAGAAAAATACCATTAGGTTCTCTTTCTTTAAGAGCACTAGCTGATTACATAGAAAATTCAAGACCTATCTTAATTAAAGATGAAAGTGTAACAGCACTATTTGTTAATACCAATGGAAAGAGATTAACTCGTCAAGGATTCTGGAAAATTGTAAGATACTATAAAGAGCAAGCACACATTACAAAGGATATTACACCACATGTATTAAGACATTCCTTTGCAACACACTTACTACAAAATGGAGCAGATTTAAAATCCATCCAAACCATGCTAGGACATTCTGATATTTCATCAACACAAGTATATATGCAATTCCAAGACGAGAGTATCAAAAGCATTTATAAAAATGCTCACCCAAGAGCATAGAGGTCTTGCCTTCGGCAAAAGTGAATAAGAATGATGAAGAGTAAATTGTAAAGAACGATTTGCTCTTTTTTGGTTCTAGACAAGGTAGTGACAAATGTTTTTTTGTTTGGTATAATAGCTTAAGATAAGGAGAAGGTATGTATAAATTTTTTGTTAAAAGTAATCAAATTGAAAATGATATTGTAGCAATTACTAACGAAGATGTAAACCATATTAGAAAAGTACTTCGATTAAAAGAAGAAGAGCAAGTACAAGTTTGTAATAAGGATACTTTAAAATCGTATGTTGCAAAGATTGTGAGGTTAGAGAAAGATTGTGTAAGGCTTCAGATTTTGGAGGAATGTTTGGAGACGACCGAGAGTGCAATGTTATTAGATATTTTTCAAGGTTTGCCAAAGCAAGAGAAAATGGAGCAGATTATAAAACAGGCAACAGAGATTGGAGTAAGTGGGATTATACCACTTAAAATGGAACGATGTGTAGTGAAGTTAGAAGATAAAACGGAACAGAAAAAAGTAGAGCGATGGCAAAAGATTGCTGAAGTAGCTGCAAAACAAAGTAAACGCGATAAAATTCCAAAGGTGGATTTTCCAATTTCTTTGAAAAATGTGTATGAAAAATTGCTAGAATATGATATAGTAGTGGTAGCATACGAGGAAGAAAAAGAAACGGCAGTAAAGCATGTATTGCAAGCAATAGACCATGAGACAACGAAGAAAATAGCAGTGGTGGTTGGACCCGAGGGGGGAATTGCTTTAGAGGAAGTGGAGTTTTTAAGAAAGCTTCCTAATGTGAAAGTAGTTACTCTTGGTAAACGAATTTTAAGAACAGAAACAGCACCACTGGTGCTTGCAAGCGTTATTATGTATGAATTTAACGAAATGTGCTAAAATTAGAAATTAGTTAATGCGATGGTAAGAAGAATTGAAAGAAATAAAAAAATTTTCATAACGATGTGTGACTATAGAACAATGTAAGAAAGTTATGAATTTTAGGATGAAAATTCATAACGATGTGGTGTTAGAACAAAGTGAGAAAGGAATGAGACTGTGTATGAAAGATAAAAAAGAAGAGATTGAACAGTTAGAGCAAAATGTAAAAAGATTTGAAAATGATCGAAAGGATAAAAAGGTTTTGCCAAAAGAAGAGGAAGGTAAAATCCATAAAAAAGTATTTGAAAGCATCCTATTAGCCGATATTGTAATGGCATTTTTGTATTGCATTAGTTTAGGTTCTTTTAATATTGAAACACCAATTTTCCTTATGGATTTGAAGGTATTTAGCTTAAGCCTAATTGTAATTACCATTCTTCTTTTTGAAACAAGCTATCGTAAAGAAAATGGGAAATTAGCCATTCATGGAATAGAATGTTTGGTATTATCTATTTTTATGCTATTTACCAGCTGTATTTACACAATACATATGAAAGAATTCCACATGTATGTAGCTATTGCATCATATATATTTGCGATTTATTATGTAGGAAAATCTATTATTGTTTACCACAAAATGAAAAAACAGTACATAGCAAGCCTTAGTGATATAGAAGAAATTATAAAGAAATGAGGAACAAACATGAAAAGTATGACAGGATTTGGGAGAGCCAATTTTGAAAATGATGGAAGAATGTATAATATTGAAATAAAATCCGTTAACCATCGATACTTAGACATTAGTGTGAAAATGCCAAGAAGCATTAGTTATTTGGAGGAAAAAATCAAAAAAGCGATTTCAGGTAATATTTCAAGAGGAAAAATTGATGTTTTTATTACCTTTGATAACAACAGTGCCATAGGCAAGAACATAAAAATTAACAAAGAACTTGCAGGAATTTACATTAAGGAACTAAAAGAATTGGCAAAAGAACATCAGATAAATGCAGATATTCCAGTAACAGAAATTTCAAAATTTCCAGATGTATTGGTTATTCAAAATATAGAAGAAGAGGATACCATATGGAAAGAAGTAGAAGCGTGCCTTCAAACTGCTTTAAACAATTTTATTAATATGCGTGCACAGGAAGGAAACAAGATAAAAGAAGATTTACAAGTAAGATTAAAAGATATGGAAGAAAAAGTTTTTCAAATTTCTGGTTTTTCCACTGGACTTGTGGACGATTATGTAGTAAAATTAGAAACAAGAATTAAGGAAATTCTAAAAACGGATGTTGTAGACAAAGAACGTTTAAACCAAGAAATTGTTATTTATGCAGACAAATGCTCCATAGAAGAAGAATTAACCAGACTAAACAGTCATATTTTACAATTTCAAAATATGCTAAAAGAAACCATACCAATTGGAAAGAAAATTGATTTTTTAATTCAAGAAATGAACCGAGAAACCAATACCATTGGTTCAAAATCACGGCAGTTTAGAAATTACCAATTTAGTTATTGAAATAAAAACGATATTAGAGGACATTCGTGAGCAAATTCAAAATATTGAATAAAGGAGAAAAAGAATGCAATTAATTAATATTGGATTTGGAAACATTGTTTCCGCAAATCGTATTGTTGCAATTGTAAGCCCAGAATCGGCACCAATCAAAAGAATGGTGCAAGAAGCAAAAGATAATAAAACAGCAGTGGATGCTACCTATGGAAGACGAACAAGAGCTGTTATTATTATGGATTCTGGTCATATTATTTTATCTGCGGTTCAACCAGAAACCGTAGCAGGACGATTAGATAAAGAAGACAAAGAAGAAGTAGATGAATAAAGAAAAGGGGTAGATGAAAAATGATGGTAAGACCAAGTGTTACTGAATTATTAACAAAAGTAAATAATCGATTTGAATTAGTGGTTATGACAGCGAAACGTGCTAGACAATTATCTAAAGGAGATAAACCATTAACAAACAAACAAGAGGAATCAACCGTAACATTAGCAGCAGATGAGATTGCAGAAGGACAAGTAACAATTGTTGAAGAAGAATAGGAAAAAGGTGTTGAAAAATGTTAGTAATATTATCGGGAGTTTCAGGAGCAGGAAAAGATACCATAAAAAAAGAATTAATAAAAAGAATGAAAGATGTAATTTCTCTTCCTTCATATACTTCAAGGCAACCAAGACCAGGAGAGGAAGATGGAGACTCTTATCATTTTATTAGTAGAGAAGAATTTGAGCAAAAAATAAAAGAAAATGAGTTTTATGAGTATGATTTACATCATAATCAGTACTATGGAACTTCAAGAAAGTTATTAAATGAAAAAATTCAGAGCAAAAAAATCATTGTAAAAGATATTGAAGTCAATGGAACAGAAAATTTGGTATATCTTTTGAAAGAGGATACAAAAATTATTACTATTTTTCTAAAAGTAAGCGAAGAAGAATTACGTAATCGCTTAAAAAATAGAGAAGATAATTTATCTAATGAAGAAATTGATTTACGAATTGGCAGGTTAAAATATGAAGAGTCTAAGATTAAGAATTATGATTATATGATAAAAAATGATAATTTTGAAAAAACAGTATCGATTATTGAAAATATTATAAAAGAAGAAAATAAATTAATAAAAGATGGGTGATGCTATGAATAAAACCAAACGAAAAATATTTGAAACTTCGATGAAATTGTTTGCGAAAAAAGGATATGATGCAACAAGCATTGAAGAAATAACAGCAACGGTTGGAGTGGCAAAAGGAACATTATATTATCATTTTTCTAGTAAAGAAGAAATTTTTAATTTCTTAGTTGAAGAAGGAATGAAATTATTAAAAAATAGTATTGATATTAAAATTTCAAAATCAGATAGTGCAATTGATAAACTAAGGGCAGTCATTTTAATACAAATTAAAATTATTACGAAATACGAAGATTTTATGACCATTGTTCTTAGCCAAATTTGGGGATATGAGCCACGAAATATTATGTGTAAAAACAAGGTAATTGAATACATTAAAACAGTAGAGGATATTATAGCAGAAGGCATGAAACAAGGCGAAATTGTAGAAGGGGATCCAGGAATTATTGCGTCACGGAATTTTTGGTTTAACCTGCGCTAGTTTGGTTTATAAAATGAAAACCAACGAAAAAATCGATATTGTAAAGTTATATAAGGAATTTGACAATTCGATTTTAAAAGGATTTGTAAAAAATTAAAAAAATTCAAAAATATTGTTGACTTTTGTATAATAGTTGTAATAAAATTGAAATGAAAATAAAATCAAAAAAATTATAAAATCCTATTGTAGTTTTTTAAGAGAAGTTGTATAATTTAAAAGATAGAATAATACGTAGGACAAAGGAGGGAGGTTTACAATGTCAAAAAGCGGCATAGTAAACGTAAGAATGGTAATTACGCAAGAAAAAATCTTATCAAACATAGATAAGGTACAAAAAATGATTAATCCAAATAGTAAGAAGCAAATCGTACAATTAGATGAGGATTCTTATTTTAAAGATTTAATTGAATCGATTAAAACATATTTAATTGAATATCCAAAAAAGAAGAATTTTCCAAAAGAAGTGTATAGAGCAGCATACGGATTAGTGGAATATGCAACCAATCAATTTGAAGAAAACACAAAACAAATTGAAGAATTGATTCGTCAAAGAGAAAAGAATATTATCCTTTCCAATGATTTAAAAGATTTATTGGCTGTAGTAGAAAATAAAGAAGAAGATTGGAAAAATGTTGTAAAAGAAGCCAAAACAAAATTTGGGGAAGATATAACCGATACCTTAACCGTTATTGGTAGAAGTAAAGTACAAACTTCTCAAAACTATGAAGATGCAGTAAAGCTAATTCAAGCAAGAATTAACAACTTAGAATCAAACCTACATATTGAAATCGATATGGAAAGAATAGAAGACCGTTCAAAAGCATTAAGCTATATTGGAATAGAAGTGGCAGATGCCTTAAAAGTAATTCCAGCACCAGTAGATAATGAGGTAACTGAAAACGTAGTACAAGAGGCTACTGTAGCAGAAACAGCAAAAGTAGAAGAACCAGTGGTAACCTTTAAAGAAGGAACAGGGGTAGAAAACATTAACACAGTACAAGAGCAAGTAGAACAAGAACAAGCTACTTATCTTGAAGAAACACAAGTAGAAGTAAAACCAACCTTATGGCAAAAAATTAAAAATAGTAAATTTGCAAAAGCAATTGGCTATATCTTTAGATTAAACACCATGAACGAAACACAAGCACTTCCAGAAGGAAGAGGAGAAAATGTAAATTAGTAGGAAGGAAGAAATATGAAAATATTTCTTCTTTTTTGTTGAAAAAAGAGAAGTAATTTGATATAGTAAGGAAAGAAAAAAATTAAGGGAACAAAAGTAGAAAAGTTTTGATAATAACGCTTTTAAAGTAGATTTTGTTCCTTTTAGGAAAGGAAGGTAAAAGAAATGAGAATTGTAGAACCATGGGTAAAAGTAGAGAAATTTGATGGAAAAGAAATAATGAGAAGAATTGAAAGAGCATGTCGCACATGTTACCGTTCAGAAGATAAAATAACAGAGGATAGTTATAAAAATTTATTAAAAAATTGCCTTAACCGTGGACATGAATCTGTTTTAGAACACGAAAAAGTAACGGTTCGAATTTATAGCGATATTGGCTCTTATAAAGATTTAACAAGACATCGTTTTGCCAGTTTTTCCGTAGAATCAACAAGATATTGTAGTTATAATAAAGATAAATACGGAAATGAAGTTTCCTTTATGAATCCAGTTTATATAGAAGATAAAGAAATGTATGAGGTATGGAAAGAAACTATGCAAGCAGCAGAAAATGGATACATCAAAATGAAAGAATTAGGCGCTACTACCGATATGTGTAGAAATCTATTACCACATTCCACAGCAGCGGAATATACCATGAGTGCCAATATTCGCGAATGGAAGCATATTTTCTCTTTAAGAGCTAACAATCATGTACATCCAGCCATTCGTCAAGTTATGATACCACTACTAAAATATTTCAAAGAGCAAATGCCAGAAATATTTGAAGATATTCCATATGATGAAGAATTTAATAAAGATTATTATGCAAAATTAATGGTAGAAGATTTTTAGGTAAGGAGTAACAAGGAATGATTGATTTACATATTCATACGAAACATTCCGATGGAGATTGTACAGTAACCCAAATATTACAAAAAGCACAAAACGAAAAATTAGATGCCATTTCAATTACAGACCACAATCAAATTAGTGCATATGATGAATTGGACACCATTTTTGTAGAGGACTATTATAAGGGAAAAATTATTGTTGGAACAGAATTAAAATGTGTTTATAACCACATGCCAGTTGAAATTCTAGCATATGGTTTTAATCGCAATAAAATGCAAGAGTCAGGTTGTATTACAACTCCTCAGAAATTTTATGAAATACAGTCAAAATATTTAGTACATATTAAGGAACAAGGAAGAAAAATAGGATTATTTTTTAATCCAGATGTGCAAATTGTAAAAGGAGAATTAGCATATGCTGCTGCTACCTTTGAAAGAGAATTATGGAAAGATAAAAGGAATATACAAATTCTTGCAAATAATGGAATTGATATGAATATGCCATTTTATAGGGAATCACAAAGTAATAAAAATTCGATATTTTATATTGATGAAACTCAAGATTATCCTGAAATGCAAGAGGTGATCGATGAAATTCATAAAGCAAAAGGATTAGCATTTTTGGCACATTTATATGAATATCCTCTAAAAAACCATGAAGAAACTATTATGAACATTGTAAAAGAACATAATCTAGATGGTATTGAATGTTGTCATTCTAATTTTACAAAGGCACAAAGTAAATATTTAATGGATTTTTGTAAAAAGGAAAACTTATATATGTCTGGTGGTAGTGATTATCATGGAAAGGCAAAACCTAAAGTAAAATTTGCAAGAGCAGTGGAAGATAAACCAATTAAGACAGAAATCATACAAAATTGGTGTGATAGCATAGAATATTATACGAAATAGAAGAACAAGAAAAAGGGTAAGACAAGCCTTTTTCTTGTTCTTTTTCATATACCATAAAATCTAACATATAATAAAGAAAACAGTAGTTAGGCGGTGGAGAATATTCATACAATCTATGTAAAAGAATTAAGTAATATAAGTGAGATTTTTAGGGAAGATAGTAAATTACCAGTTTGGTTAAAACAGGTTGTTTTAGCCATAAAAAAGATATTTTGTGTAGTCACAATAAAGGAAAATGGTGTATGTGTCTTACCATACCGAGAGGTAAAACATTTTACAAAAATAAAATTGAGCTTATTACAAAAAGTGTTTGTTCGAATTGATTTACCAATTGTCTTATCGAAATATTTAGATGGTGTACAGGAAGTAAAAGAAATGTTAGCTTCTTCCAAATTATCCTTCATAAAAGGAGAGAAAATTGCAAATTATCTTTTGCTAGAAGTGTTGGAATATATTGCCAAGATGATAGGCGGGGAAGTACAAAAACAAGAAATTACGATATTAGTAGAAAAGAAAACAATTGAAATAGAAAAAGTAATACTAGAACTTGCTACCAAAGTAAAAAGAATACAAATTGTAACACCAAACTTAAACCAGTTTGATAGGCTTGAAAATGAGTTAGAAACAAAATTTGGCATTGCCTGTACCATTAACAATAACAAACGAAAAAGCTTGGCAAAATCAAAAATAATTATCAATCTAAACGCATCCGAAAGCTATATCAATCAATTCAATTTAAACCCATATGCAATTATTATTGATATGAAGCAAAAAATAAAAATCTACACAAAAACCTTTTGTGGTATTCACATATATGATTATCAAATGAAAGTAGATACTATAAATTTAGAGGAAAATGTATTTGAAGTAAAAAAACAATACGAAGCAAAACTCGTAGGAAATTCCTATGAAACCATACGAAAACACATAGAAAAAGAAAATGCAAGAATTATCAATCTAATTGGGCAAAAGGGGATTATTTGTAGGGAAGAATATAGAAGAATTTCGCAAAAAACTCTTGACAAAAGTTTGGAATTATCTTAAGATAGTGTCAATGTAAAAAAGAGAGGAGACTTGTTACATGGAAGAAAAAGAAGTGTTATTAACCCAAGAGGGATATGATAATTTAGAAAAAGAAGTAGAATATTTAAGAACGGAGAAAAGAGCAGAAATTGCAGAACGTATTAAGGTTGCTCTAGGATTTGGAGATTTATCGGAAAATTCGGAATATGATGAGGCAAAAAATGCACAAGCTGAAAATGAAATTAAAATTGCAAATTTGGAAGCAAAGTTGCGTTATGCTAAAATTATTGATGAATCTGAAATTGATACTAAAACGGTTCAAGTAGGAAATACGGTTAGAGTAAAAGATTTAGAGTTTGATGAGGAAGAAGAATATACAATTGTTGGTTCTACGGAAGTAGATTTAACACAAAATAAAATTTCAAATGAATCTCCAATTGGTGCAGGCTTACTAGGAGCAAAAAAAGGAGCAGAAGTTGAAATAAAGGTACCAGCTGGAGTTGTAAAATATAAAATTTTATCGATTAAAAAATAGAAAAAATAGATGTTGTAATTTGCAACATCTATTTTTTCAAAAACTATTGTAGTTTTTGAAAGTTATCGATATAATAGTTCCATAAGAAAGAGAGGGAAGATGCTATGTCGTTTATTGAAGAAATGAAGAAAAAGGC
Source organism: uncultured Clostridium sp. (assembly GCA_948436025.1). Classification (GTDB taxonomy): domain Bacteria; phylum Bacillota; class Clostridia; order TANB77; family CAG-508; genus RGIG8482. Next base: position 30,711 of record CAOJHH010000003.1, read on the forward strand.
AAGTATGTTAAAAAAAACAATTGCCTTACCTGAGGCAACAGATGTACGTGTGATTGAGGCGGCTGTTACGATTGAAAAAGAGGGATTTGCTCATGTTGTTTTAGTGGGCAATGAAGAGGATATTAGAAAAGTTGCAAACGAAAATGGATTTGATGTAAGTTTGATGGAAATAGTAAATCCGCTTACTTCTTCAAAGTATGAAGAATATGTAAATGCGTTTTATGAGCTTCGTAAATTAAAAGGAATGGATATTTATAAGGCAAAAGAGATGTTAAAAGATCCTGTATATTTTGGCATGATGATGGTAAAACAAGGGGATTGTGATGGACTTGTTTCAGGAGCAATCCATTCAACAGCAGATACTTTAAGACCAGCCCTTCAAATTTTAAAAACGGCACCAGATACAAAATTGGTTTCAGCATTTTTTCTAATGGTAGTGCCAGATTGTGAATATGGCGAAAATGGTACCTTTGTATTTTCAGATTGTGGGCTAAACCCAAACCCAAATGCAGAAGAATTATCGGAAATTGCGATATCCTCTTCTAAAAGTTTTGAAAGTTTAACTGGAAAAACAGCAAATGTTGCTATGTTATCTTTTTCTACTTATGGAAGTGCAAAATCAGATTCTACTGAAAAAGTAATACAAGCAACCAATTTAGTAAAAGAAAAAATGCCCAATATCATCGTTGATGGCGAATTACAATTAGATGCTGCTATTATTCCAGAAGTAGCCAATAGCAAAGCTCCCGGAAGTCCAGTAAAAGGAAAAGCCAATACCCTTATTTTCCCAAACCTAGACGCTGGAAATATTGGCTATAAACTAACCCAACGACTAGCAAAAGCAGAAGCCTATGGCCCACTTTGCCAAGGAATTGCCAAACCAGTAAATGACCTATCAAGAGGATGCAGTAGCAAAGATATTGTAGGTGTTGTAGCTATTACCGCCGTACAGGCAGGAGAAATGTAGTAACAATTTTAACAAATACAATTATATTCTAGATTTTTAAAATTGTTTATGATATAATAACAAAAATTTAAGTAGGAGGTTTGAAAATGAAAATTTTAGTACTGAATTGTGGAAGTTCTTCTCTAAAATATCAACTAATTGATATGAAAACCGAGGAAGTGCTTGCATCTGGAAAATATGAAAGAATAGGAGAAGACGAAGCATTTATCACTCATAAAGTAAATGGGCAAAAAATTGAAATTACACATCCAGCAAAAAATCATGAAGAAGCAATCGATTTTACTTTAAAACAATTAATTCACCCAGAATATAAAGTAGTCGATAGTTTAGATGAGATTGAAGCAATTGGTCATCGTTTAGCACATGGAGGAATGAAAATAACCCAATCCGTTGTAATTGATGATGATGTAATTGCCGTATTAAAAGAATGTACCGATTTAGCTCCATTACATAACCCTGCAGGAATTATTGGTGTAGAAGCTTGTAAAAGAGTAATGCCAGGAAAACCAATGGTAGGAGTATTTGACACCGCATTTCATCAAACCATTCCAGAAGAAAGATATTTATACCCAATCCCATACGAATATTATGAAAAATATGGAGTAAGAAAATATGGTTTTCATGGAACCTCTCATATGTATGTTTCAAAAAGACTTGCTGAAATAGAAAATACACCAATTGAAAACCTAAAAATTATTACATGTCATTTAGGACAAGGTTCTAGTGTATGTGCTGTTGAAGCAGGAAGAAGTGTAGATACCAGTATGGGACTTACACCACTTGCAGGAGTTCCTATGGTAACAAGAAGTGGAGATATTGACCCATCTGTTGTCACATTCCTTATGAAAAAAGAAAATAAAACCGCAGATGAAATTGAAACGATTTTAAATAAAAAATCCGGAGTACAAGGAATTTCTGGTTTAGCACCAGATTTTAGAGTAATCGAAAATGAATCAGTTGCAGGAAACAAACGAGCATTGGTAGCTATGAATAATTTTAAATACGCTGTTGCGGGATTTATTGCAAAATATGCAGCTGCGATGAATGGGGTAGATGCTATCATCTTCACTGGAGGTGTTGGTGAAAATCAAATTAACATTCGTAAAGGAATTTGTGAAAGATTAGGATTTATGGGTGTGGAATTAGATGAAGAAAGAAATAATGTAAGAAGTGAAGAAACATTAATTTCAAAAGATTCTTCTAAGGTACGTGTTTATGTCATTCCAACAAACGAAGAATTAATGATTGCAAAAGAAACCGAAAGATTGGTGTAAGATGTAGGGTCAGGCCTTGTGTCTGTCCCTACTTGCAAACAAATTAAATATGTAGTATAATATTAATTATGTTAATCAAAATAAGGAGGAAAGAAACATGGCAAAAATCTTAGAAGATATTTCAAGAACATTTAATGAATTTTTATTATTACCAAATTTAACAACAGAAAATTGTATACCAAATAATGTGTCACTGAAAACACCACTTGTCAAATTTAAAAAGGGAGAAGAACCAAAGTATTCGGCAAATGTGCCAATGGTATCTGCCATTATGCAATCCGTTTCAGGAGAAGAAATGGGAATTGCTCTTGCAAGAGAGGGAGGAGTGGCATTTATTTATGGTGCACAGTCGATTGAATCACAAGCAAACATGGTATATCATGTAAAAAAACACAAAGCAGGTTTTGTAATTAGTGATTCAAATGTAAAGAGTGGAACACCTTTACGAGAAGTAATTGAATTAGTAGAAAGAACAGGGCATTCTACGGTTATGGTAACCAAAGATGGAACAGCGAATGGAAAATTTTTAGGTATTGTAACGGATAAAGATTATCGTGTTACAAGAGATAACCAAGATGCTCCTATTGATGAGTTTATGACAAAAGCAGAAAAAACCATTTGTGCGAAAAAAGGAATTACATTAGCTGAAGCAAACGATATGATTTGGGAAAACAAAATTAATTGTTTGCCAATTTTAACGGAAGAAGGAAATTTGAAATATTTAGTTTTTCGTAGAGATTATGAAGAAAGAAAGAATAATCCAAACTCATTATTAGATGAAAATAAGAGATATATTGTAGGAGCAGGTATTAATACAAGAGATTATGAGCAAAGAATTCCAGCTTTAGTAGAAGCAGGAGTGGACATGGTATGTATGGATTCTTCTGATGGATATTCTGTATGGCAAAAAAGAACGATTGAGTTTGTAAGAGAAAAATATGGAGATAGAGTAAAAATCGGTGCAGGAAATATAGTAGATAGTGAGGGATTTCGTTATTTAGTAGAAGCAGGTGCTGATTTCATCAAAATTGGTGTAGGAGGAGGTTCTATTTGTATCACTCGTGAGACAAAAGGAATAGGACGTGGAAATGCCTCAGCTTTAATTGATGTAGCAGCAGCACGTGATGAATATTTTAAAGAAACAGGTATTTATATTCCATTATGTATTGATGGAGGAATTGTACATGACCACCATATTACCATTGCATTAGCACTAGGAGCAGATTTTGTTATGATGGGAAGATATTTTGCTCGTTTTGATGAAAGCCCAACAAGAGTATTAAAAGTAGGAAATAGCTATGTAAAAGAATATTGGGGAGAAGGTTCTAACCGTGCAAGAAACTGGCAAAGATATGATTTAGGAGGAGATAAAAACAAATTATCCTTTGAAGAAGGAGTTGATTCATACATTCCATATGCAGGTTCTCTAAAAGATAACCTAGCAGTAACCGTTTCTAAAATAAAATCTACCATGTGTAACTGTGGAGCAACCACAATTCCAGAACTACACGAAAAAGCAAGACTAACCCTTGTATCCGAAGTAAGTATCGCAGAAGGAAGTGCCCATGATGTTATGCTAAAAGAGGTAGATAAGAGTTATAAATAAAAAATCTTTGCAACTTATCGAAAAGAACACCCGTGCTATTAGGCACGGGTGTTCTTTTTATTCCCATTCAATGGTTGCAGGAGGTTTTCCTGTAATATCATATACAATACGATTAACATGATTTACTTCATTTACAATTCGACTAGATACTTTTTCTAAAATTTCATATGGAATTTTGCTCCATACAGCTGTCATGAAATCGGAAGTGCTAACAGCACGAAGGGCAATGGTGTAATCATAGGGTCTATCATCTCCCATAACACCAACACTACGAAGATTGGTTAAAACGGCAAAATATTGGTTAATTTCTTTATCAAGACCAGCTAGTTTAATTTCTTCTCTAAAAATAGCATCTGCATCTTTTAAAATCGTTAATTTATCGTCCGTAATATCTCCAATAACACGAATGGCAAGTCCAGGTCCTGGGAAAGGTTGACGATATACTAAATTTTCTGGAATGTTTAATTCCAAACCAGTTTTACGAACTTCGTCTTTAAATAAATCTCGTAAAGGTTCTACAATTTCTTTAAAATCCACATAGTCGGGAAGTCCACCCACATTGTGATGACTCTTAATGGTAGTGCCTTTTCCTAAACCACTCTCAATGACATCTGGATAAATGGTTCCTTGTACTAAATAATCAACGGTTCCAATTTTTTTGGCTTCTTCTTCAAAAACACGAATAAATTCCTCACCAATGATTTTTCTTTTTGTTTCTGGGTCAGTAACACCAGAAAGTTTTGCTAAAAAACGGTCTTTTGCATTAACACGAATTAAGTTAATATCGAATTGATTTCGGAAAATTTCTTCTACTTCATCGCCTTCGTTTTTACGAAGAAGACCATGGTCAACAAAAATACAAGTTAAATTTTTTCCAATGGCTTTGTGTACTAAAACAGCAGCAACCGAAGAATCTACTCCACCAGATAAAGCACAAAGTGCCTTTTTATCACCAATCTTTTCTTTTAAAGAAGCAATCGTTTCTTCTACAAAAGAAGACATTTTCCAATCTCCATGGCAACCACATATGTTAAATAAGAAATTCTTAAGGATATGAATTCCATTTACAGTATTGTTTACTTCTGCATGAAATTGAATACCATAGAATTTTTTGTCGGCATTTTCCATAGCAGCAACAGGGCAAGTAGCTGTTTTTCCAATTACCTTAAAGCCTTCTGGTACTTTGGATACAAAATCAGTATGGCTCATTAAACAATTATTTTTTGTATCCAAACCATTAAATAAGCAAGAGGAATTGTCAATATCGACAGGAACAACGCCATATTCACGCTTATCGGCTCTTGTTACGGTTCCGCCTAAAACATGAGTCATTACTTGTATACCATAGCAAATTCCTAAAATAGGAATACCTAACTCAAAAATAGCAGGGTCACATATTTTGGCGTCTTCTATATAAACACTAGAAGGTCCACCAGTGAAAATAATTCCCTTTGGATTTTTCTTTTTAATTTCTTCTACGGAAATATCATAAGGCACAATTTCAGAATATACATTACATTCTCTAACACGTCTTGCAATTAATTGATTATATTGACCAAAAAAGTCAAGAATTAAAATTGTTTCATTTGCTTTCAATATTTTATCCTCCTATTTACAAATTTACCTCTATTTTAACACGATTTCCTAAAAAAGTATACTGTTTCTTGTATTTTTTTAGGAAGCTAGTGTAATTATTCAGTGATAAATATTGCTACAAATAAGTTCTAAATAGTAATTAAAAGATAGGATAAATTAACGATAAAATATTGTAACTTAACGAAATAAATGATATACTTTGAGTAGTTTTTTAAGTAGATTGGAGAAATGATAATGGAAGAAATGATTGATGTTTTAGATGAAAATGGTGTGAAAACAGGAGAGGTGGTAACAAGAAAAGAGGTTCACAAAAATGGATTATGGCACAGAATAATTGTTGTTGCGATTATTGATAATAATAATCAAATATTAATGCAACAGCGTTCTTATACAAAAGATACCAATCCAGGAAAATGGGATATATCCGTAGCAGGACATGTATCAGCTGGGCAAACCTCTGTAGAAGCAGCTATAAGAGAAGTAGAAGAAGAAGTGGGAATTCATATTTGTAGGGAAAACTTACAATATGTTTTTACTTGCAAACATGAAAGTAGACCAAAAGAGAATTATATTGTAAAACATATTCATGATTTTTATGTTGCAAAAGTAGATAAAATTGATATGGAACAGATTACCTTACAAGAAAGCGAAGTTGAGAGTGCAAAATTAGTAAATAGAGAAGAATTTCAATACATGGTAGAACATGAAAATATGGTAAAAAGGGATGATATTTATGAGACAATCTTAAAAGATTGGCTTAAAAATTAAGAAAAAGAGGGAAAATACCAATAAAAGGTATTTCCTATAAAAAACGATGAAATGAAAAGGAGGAGAAATATGTCAATATTTAATAATTGGCTATTGTATGTGGTGCTATATTTAGTTTTAGCAACCATTTTTACGCAATTTTTCAAAGTGGCAACAAAAACATTAAAAAAGGCAGGGGCATTAACCGTCTTATTACAAATGATGGCAGGACTATCGGCATTACTTTTATGTCCATTATTTGAATTCAAATTTCCAACCGATATTCGTATTTATCTTATGCTTGCAATATCAATTCTATTTTATGCCATTACCGATCGAGTAAATACAACGGTAAGAAGTGGAATTGAAGCATCTACTTTTAGCATGTTAAAACAATTATCTACTACCTTTATGATATTTGCAGGATTACTGTTCTTTAAAGAAGAATTTATTATAACGAAATTTATTGGTGCTATGTTAATTATTATTAGCAATGTGATTATCTTTTATAAAAAAGGAAAATTTGAATGGAATAAGTATGTATTATTAGGAATACTAGCCAACATTTCCTTTACCATAGCCTTATTCCTAGATGTAAACATATCCGACAATTTCAACTTACCTTTCTATGTAGCACTAACCTTACTTGTACCATCTATTCTAATTATGCTTTTTGAAAGAATTAAACCATCAGAAATAAAAGAAGAATTCATAAATGGAAACAAAAAAGCAATCCTAATAACAGCATTATCTTGGGCAATTTCAATTATCGTACAACTTCGAGCATATCAACTAGGCAATGTAACCGTCATTGCACCATTATGTGCCTTAACAGTTATGCTAAATGTAATTGTGGGATACTTATTCCTAAATGAAAAAGATAATTTAGTAAGAAAAATTATTTCGGCGATTTTGATTATTATTAGTATTGTGTTAATAAAGATATGAAAAACTATGGTAAAAGCGTAAGATTTGTGTTATACTAGGAATATAAAGTAAAAAGAGGTGATTAGCCATGAAGAAAAAGATACCAGATAAAATAAATATGGCAATTGATAAGTTTATTAAAGAAACAAATGCTATGTTTGGAAACAGAGTAAAAAAAATTATACTTTATGGTTCCTATGCACGTGGTGATTTTAATAGTAGTTCTGATATTGATATAATGATATTAACCGACCTAAATGACAATGAGATTGTAGAATATAGTGAAAAAATATGGGATTTTGCTTATGATATTGAATTAGAAAACGATATCATATTATCCATTTTAATTAAAAATATTGATAAATTTAACTATTGGCTAGAAGCATTACCATTTTATATGAATGTGCAAAGGGAAGGAGTTGTTCTAAATGAATCCTAGAGTATCAAATGAGTTAGTGCTTCATCGTTTGGAACAAGCAAAAGAAGATTTAAGAGCTTGTAAAACATTATATAGAGAACAACTATATAAAGCCTCTAATAATAGAGCATATTATGCAATTTTTCATGCAATAAGAAGTATTTTAGCATTAGAACCAATCGATTTTAAACGACACAAAGATATTATAGCATATTTTAATAAAAACTATGTAAATACAGAAAAATTTCCTAAAACCATGGGAAGAAGAATTGCAAGAGCAAGTCAAGTTCGTGAAGATAGTGACTATGATGATGATTTTTTTGTTAATCCAGAAAATACGCTAATTCAAATGCAAACAGCAGAAGAATTGCTAAAATTAGTAGAAGAGTATATAAATAATATAATTAAATAAAAATCCCAATAGAACCATGTGGCAAAATTTACATAATTTCATAATATATTAGTAAGAAGTCCAAAGAAAGGAGGCTATGTATTTTGAAATTAGAAGGTAAAAAAGTTGGTTTTGCTATGACTGGTTCTTTTTGTACATTTCAAAGCACAATTCCAAAAATAAAAGCAATTATCGATGAAGGTGCCGAGGTTATTCCAATTATGTCGTTTCATGCCTATGAATTAGATACGAAATTCGGAAAAGCACAAGATTTTATCGATGAAATCGAAGAAATTACAGGAAAAAAAATAATTCATACCATTCCAGATGCAGAACCTATTCGGTCCTAAGAAAATGACCGATATTATGATAATTGCTCCTTGTACAGGAAATACCATTGCAAAATTAGTAAATGGTATTACCGATACCCCTGTAACAATGGCAGCAAATGCCCACCTAACGTGATGGCAGAAAACAGTATATCAGATGGTAATAGCTTTATAGATAGAGAAATAGAATTAGATTGTAAGCAAGTAAGTAAAATATTTAAAAAAATAAAAGACAAAGGTATCTTAAATGAAAATATTCACTATGATGATTATATAGAGCCTTCAAAAGAACTCTTATATTCAAAAGATTTTATGGATGTTATTAAATATTATAGATTATTGAAAAGAAAAACCAAAAGTGAAATTGCTATTAAAGTTGGAATAGATGATGAAACTTATAGAGAATATGAAATTAAGAAAAATGAAATACAAGATTGGAAAATTGCAGACAAGCTTATTAAAGCATTAGAAATAGAAAATGAAGTAGAATTACCAGATTATTTTAAAATTAAGAGAAGTTATCCGTTAGATAAAGTTAAAGAGATTATTGACAAAGAAGGTAAAAAGAACTTTTCAAAGGAAACAGGCATTAGCATTCAAACCATAAATAGTTGGAATCAAAAAAATGCTCCAAAATCTCTATCGACATATACATATAAAAGAATGCAAGATTTTTTTAAAAATCATAAAATACCATATTAAGAGCCTATGGCTCTTTTTTCTATGTATTAATAATATGAGGAGGTCACATAAATGGGATTATCAGTAGAAATACAAAAGAAGCCCCAATATACGAAAAATATTAAATTAAGAATACCAAGCGAAGTTTTTGATTTAGAAGAAGTACAAGAAATAAAGGATGCAGTTCAAGAGCATTTACTTTTCATTGGGTTGGATAGGAGAAATAATGTGAGAAATATTAGTTTACTTGGAGTTGGAACAAGTAGTGAAATAAATGTAGATGCTAAATATGTTGTAAGAACAGCATTAGTAAATGCTTGTGATAGAGTTATTTTAGTACATAACCATCCATCTAATAATCTTGAGCCAAGTAATCACGATATAACTATGACTAATACTATGAACAAACTTTTACATGTATTTAATATAAAACTATTAGATCATGTTATTGTTAATGAAAACGATTATATAAGCATGTCAGAAATACATGTTATTGATGAAGATTATGAAAGTGACAGAATAAAACTATTAGATAACGCTTTATTAAGTGAAGAGAATAGCTTATTGAAGAAAAAATTAAAAAAATTAAGTAAGGTTTCAGCAAAAAATGAAAAGGAAGAAGAATACGAGATAGAGTAATTTATCTAAGCAAGAATAAAAAAGCCACAGAATCGATTCTCGTGTGAATAAGGAAAGGGTGAGAGGACATGTTTAGATAGTAAAATAGAATATAAAACAATATATAGTAAAAAAAGAAATGGAGGAATTCAAATTGAAATATAAAAGATATTTTTTAACAAGTGAAAGTGTTACAGAAGGACACCCTGACAAAGTAGCTGATTTAATATCAGATTCTATTTTAGATGAGTGCTTAAAACAAGATAAAGAATCAAGAGTTGCAGTAGAAACTCTAATTACAGGAAATAAAGTTATAGTAGCAGGAGAAATAACAACAAATGCTACATTAGATATTGAAGGATTAGTAAGAGAAAGATTAAAAGAAGTAGGATATGATGATGCAAAAACTACAATGGATTATAGAACATGTGAAATAGAGCAATACATTAAGAAACAAAGTAATGACATAGCAATTGGAGTAAATAAAGGTGGAGCAGGAGATCAAGGAATTATGTTTGGCTTTGCCTGTGATGAAACAGAAGAATATATGCCATATCCAATTTCTCTTGCTCATAAAATTACAAAACAATTAGCAAAAGTAAGAAAAAATGGAGAAATAGATTATCTCAAAGCTGATGGAAAGGCTCAGGTAACAATAGAATATGTTGATGATTTTCCAATTAGGGTAGATAGTATTTTAATTTCTGCACAACATCTAGAAAATGTTGATATACATATGATGCAAAAAGATTTAATAGAAAAAGTAATTTTGCCAGTTCTTGATCCTGATATGCTAGATTTTGAAACCAAATTTTTTATAAATCCTACAGGAAGATTTGTAATTGGAGGAGCAATTGGAGATACGGGATTAACTGGTAGAAAAATTATTTGCGATACTTATGGTGGAATTGCAAGACATGGAGGGGGAGCTTTTTCTGGAAAAGATTCAAGTAAAGTAGATAGAAGTGCGTGTTATATGGCAAGACATATTGCTAAAAATGTTGTAGCAAATGGAATGGCAAGAAGATGTGAAATACAATTAAGTTATGGTATAGGGATGGAACAGCCTATATCTTTATTTATAGAATGTTTTGGAACAAACAAAATACCTGAACATCTTATTATAAAAGCAATAAAAGAAAAATTTGATTTGACACCTAATGGAATTATAGACTATTTAAAACTTAAAGAGCCAATTTATTCAAAAACAACCAATTATGGACATTTTGGAAGAGAAGGATTTAGTTGGGAAAATATTGTTCAAATATAAAAAACATTAGAAAATGAAGAAAAATTTGAATAAGACTTGTATAAGGTTAGTGTAAGAGTTAATATAACACAAACTTTGTACAGCCTTTTTTCTTTGGAAAGGAAGGTTATATAAAATGGGAGGAAGAGCAGATTACGAAGAAAGAAAACAAAGGAGAATAGAAAGATACAAAGCAGTATCACAAAAAGCAAAAGAAGAGGCACATGCAAGAAGTAATTCTAATGCTAACAGAATCTTAATGATGACACATGGACAGCCTATAATTATTGGACATCATTCCGAAAGAAAAGCAAGAAAATTGCATAGACAAGCTGAATACGATATAAGAAAATCGATAGAACTTTCTAATAAAAGTGACTATTATGAAGCAAAAGCGAGACATGTAGAAAATAGCAATGCTATTTATAATGATGATCCTAATGCTATCGAAAAATTAAAAGAAAAGTTAGAAAGATTAGAGAAGAAAAGAGATAGTATAAAAGCAAGACCACATGAAACATGGGAACTTACTAATGTTGGAGCAAATATTAGAGAAACAAAATTACGAATCAGAAGACTAGAGGAACAAGAACAATTAGTATTTCCAAACACAGAATTTAAAGGTGGTAAAGCAATTCATAATAAAGAAATAAATAGGATTCAGCTAATTTTTAATGGAAAACCTGATGAAAAAATTAGAAATAGGTTAAAACATAATGGATTTCATTGGTCTAGGAATGAAGGTGCTTGGCAAAGAGAATTTAATAAAAGAACTATATATGTAACTAATTCTTTAATAAAAGATGTATTAAATAATGAAAATATAAAACAAGATGAAGAAGGTGAAGAATTTGAATAGACTACAATTATTTAAAGAAATGTATGAAATGTCTACTCAAAATCTAATTTGTTATTCAAAAGATTATTTAATGACAAAACCACAACCACGATTTATTAAAGAATGGAAAAGAGAACATGAAAAAGTTGAATTATTAAAAGTAATAATTGCAGAGGAAAAGCAAAAAGGAGAGAATAATATGAGTTTTACACAAGAACAAATATTAAGAATGTATCCTAAGGTACAATATTATGTAAGAAACAGTAATGGAGGTTTATTAGCGGGTACAGTAGAACTTGCTGATGCAAAAAAGTATGCTGAACAATACAAAAATGAATATATAAATGATCCACTAAACAATCACTTAGGAGTTTCTGTATATGATAAACAAGGAAAAAATATATATAATGCACGTGGAAGTAAAAACAAAGCTAAAGATGAAGAAACAGAGGAATTTGAGTAATTTTTTAGAGGTAAAACTATACTAAAATAGAATAAAAGTGGCACAAAATAAATTCTCGTGGGAGAGAATTTTAGGAGGTAGAACATGAAAGTAATTGTAGCAAATAAAGATGACTACATTAGATTTAATGCTAGGTTATTAAATAAATTAAATACTTTTGAATTAACAGGTGATACAGAAGATTATATTATACACCGAGTGAAACTTGGAAAAGATACACAAGATGTTTCCTTAATGGATTCATGTATTAATAATCTTTTAGATGAACAATATGAAAAAAGAGAATATATTAAACTTGAAGAAATACAAGCAATCAACGATTTGATATTAAATTTAAATAAAGATGAATGTCATATTTTAAATGCCTATGCTGAGGTAAATAGATATAATGTAAAGAATTTAAATGAAATAGAAGAATTAATTTCTAATATAAATGATTATCAAATATTAGAAAAATATAATTTACATGAATTAGGATTATTAATAGCAGAGAAAGTACCCGGATATAAAATGGACATTAATGTAATACCTTTTATGAATTTTGCAAAACTAGCAGAGAATTATCTCTTTGATGCTAATATAAAAGAACAATTTTGCTCTTATGGACTTTTAGTAAATACAAGAGAAATGCTAGACAATGAATTAATACAACCTAAACTTGAAGATGACAAGGTATTAAAAATAGAAGTAGTAAACAAGAAAGAATTTGAAGAATCATCAATGTATAGTAAAGTGACAATATATTTGCCTACAACAAAGGAGAGGCTTGAAGAAAAATTCAAGTTAATAAATTTAGATTATAATAAACTAACAATACAAGATACTCATATCACTAAATGCGAAATAGTTAACTTTTATGATGAGATATTAGCAACTAGATTTAACAAAGTAATGGAATATCAAATAGAAAAATATTTTAAAAATTCATATACAACACCTTTTCACGAAATAGAATTATTATGCAATGAAGTAAAAAATTTTGATAACATTAGAATGCAAAAATTTTTGGCAATAGAAGAAATTAAGGATAATAAAATAAACTATATTCATGATTTAGTAAACTGTGCAAAGCAGACAAGTAAGTATAATTTATTACCTAATGTAAATGATTTTTTTGATATGGGAAAATATTTAGTAAATGAAACAGGTCATTTTGATGATGTTAGTCTTTTAGAAGATTATATTGATTACTATAAATTAGCAAAAGATTATACACAAAAAGGATGTACATACAATGGAAAGTTTACTGAATACGGATATTTAATGGAAAAAGAATTTATAGAAAAAGAAAACAAGGAAGAAAGTGAAAATGAGGAAGAATTTGAGTAGGAGATGATTTTTGTAATGTTTGAAAAAAATGAAGTAACGACTAAAGAACAGTTAGAAGAATTATATAAATCATCTGCATTGACATTCACAGGAATTGTAGCAGATGATGAAAATTTAAATAAAATAGTTGAATGGATAAAAAGGTATTCAGAAATTTCACAACCATTGCCAATACATATTATTAAAGGGAAGGTTATGAATGAAAATTATAGATTAACTGGAGATAATGCATATAATGATGATTTAACATTAGTTTCAATAAAAACAGAAGATATAAAACAAGTTAATCTACTTGCAATACCAAGATTTGAAGTTGGAGGTAGATGGTTTGATGATATTGTTAACAATAATGCAGTTAGAGAGAATAACAAAGTATCAGAAAAACAGAAACCAAAGTGTCCTTTGATTGGAGAAGATGGAAATATTTTTAATTTAATGGGTATTGCATCAAGAACATTAAAAAGAAATGGAATGCAAGAAGAGGCAAAAGAAATGTGTGATAAAATTACTAAGTCAGGAAGTTACGATCAGGCATTAGCAATTATAAGCGACTATGTTGAAGTAACCAGTAGAGAAGAAATAGAAGAAGATGACGAAGAATATGAATAAAATAGTGCAAATGCAGAGACGTCTCAATGACCACTCTGTTTTTTTATAGCACCCAGCTAAAAGCTACGCTTTTAGGCAGTTTGTGGGCGAGGGGAGGTCGCCCTGATCCTGCAAAATTGCCTGAAGGCAATTTTGATCTGTACAGGAGGAAAAAATGGAGAAGAAAAAAGGCGAAGAAGAGTTAGACAAAGTAACAATAAGACTTCCAAAAAGTAAGAAAGAAATGCTTATAAAAGTAGTAGAAAAAAGTTCTTATAATAGCATTTCAGAATTAGTTAGAGCAGGAATTGATAAAGAGTTAAATCTGCAAATATATAGAGATAATTTAGATTTTATAATTAAAGAATTAGACAAAATGATTGATGTAAAACTAGATCCATTCATAAAATCTCAAAGGAAAATAAATGCAAAGCATTTGAGAACAAGTGCTATAAATACGTATTTACATGGAGAAGTATTGCATAGACTACTTGGAGATGATATGCATAAGAATTTTATTAGTATTTTAAATAATGCACGTAAAAAAGCTAATTATTATATTAATCACGATACAAAAAATATGACAGAACAAGACTTATATGATTTTTATACGATAGGAGAAATATATAGAAATGAGTAATTTAATATTTCTTTTTGAAGCATTTAATCCAAATAAGAGAACTACATTTTTTAAGCATAAAAATTACACAAATTACATTGCTTATAGTGAATATGCAATAAGAAATCCCAATACTATACATGGCTTATTTGGAAAAATAAATGAATTTCCTAATATACAAGAAATGGATAATATAGAACAAGTAAATAATCATATAACTGAATTAGCAAGAAATAAAGTTCCAATATATAGAGTTACTTTATCATTAGAAGAATATGATGCTATCAGATTAGGGTATGACAAACAGGAAAAATGGAAGGAATTATTTGAAAGTATGTTAGTAAGTCTTGCAGAAAAAATGAATATAAAATACGAAGATTTACAATATATAGGAGCAGTTCATTTGGAAAGTGGACATCCACACTTGCAGGTTATGGTTTGGAGCAAACAACGATACAAAATGAACTATTATATTGATTATGTAAGAATAAACAAAATGCGAGATGAGTTTACAAATGCAATATTTAGAGAGGATTTGATTCAGTTATATAATGAAAGAGATATAGCTAAGAAAGGACTTATTGAAAAAAATAGTTTTTTACAGAAGTTAAAAAATATAAATTCAGATCCTAAATTTCTAAAAGATATAATGCAATATAAAAGAGATTTTACAAATAAAAGAATAATGAAGAAAACTTTTAAGGATGAAGAGTTAAAAAAACTAGTAAAAGAATTATTTCTACTAAAAGAACAATTAAAACAAACAGATGGAAGTATTAAATATCAGTATCTAAAAAGGTATCCTGATATTATAAAACAAGTGGATTGTATATCTAAAACGATTATAGATATGTCGTTAGAAACTAAAATAGAAATAGAAAAGTATATTTTAGCAAAGCAACAAATTGTGTCGTTTAAATATCAAGATCAAGAAAAAATTGCAAAAGCACAAGAGTCAGAAAAACAAAAAGCAGAAGAAGAAATATTGAAACTAATAGGAAATCAAATATTAAATTTTGAAAGAGTATTACTAAATGAACATGAAGAATATTCAAACATTAGATATATCAATTACAGTAGAGATTTAATTTGGAGAGTTTTCAATTGTATTTATTTTTCCACTAAGCAAGATGAAAAATATGCTAAAAGATACGAAATTAATTATAAAAAACAATTATCAAAACAAGCTAAAAAAGATTTAGCAATAAAGAAAGCAAATAGTTCATCTTTTAATTGGGAAGATGATTTATAAAAATTATAAATAGATAAAAAATTAAAAATATTATAGACATAGTTGAAATAATATTGTAAAATAAAAGCCATAGGAAATTGATAATTAGTGGAACGGTTTTGCCACCCAATATTACACGATTCATCGTAGGAAAGGCGGGTGGTGTTTATGGTTAAAGTGATACTATTTTTTGTAATACCATTAATGATATCTTTAACATTAAATGTTGCCTTGATGTCAGTTCTATATAAGAACTGGGTAGATAAGCAATTACATAAATAAAAAATAAACCATTCTACTTTTGACAGGGTAAATGGTTTATTAAAACTATCTCTGGCAAAACCGTATCTAACGGAATTGTCATTTCCTATTTTTATTATACTCTAATTATAGTAATAAAGTCAAGAAATTATAAAAATTATTTTGAAATACCATAAACAGTAGTATATGTATATTTTAATGTTATGATTATAATAAGGTATAAAGAAAGGAATTACAACCTATGAAAATGGAATTTATATTTAATAAAAAGAAATTAGAACAAACAGGATATAAAGAAGAACAATGTTTAAATGCAATTAGAAATCATTTTAATTCATATAAAAGTAAAACAATAAAAGAAATTGGAAATGGAGTTTGGGAAGGTTCAGAAGAAGATTGGAATGCTTTTGGATCTACAGCAAGATTTCCATATACAAGTTGGTTTTTGAAAGTAATTGAAGATTGGTATTGGTATGTAGATGAAGGAGATGGACTTGGAAAACAAAAAGAAGATTGTTTACAAAGCTATTATGAAGTAAAAGCTGTAAATTCTTAAATGAGTGATATAGAAATATAAAAGCAAGAGCATTTACAAATATGTAGATGTTTTTTTGATTTCCAAGTAAAGGAGGAATGTAGAGAATTCCAACAAAGGAGAATAAAAATTAATAGAAGAATATTAATCATAGTAGCAATTATATTTAGTGTATTTGTGTGTTCTTATTTTTCAGTAAGTTTGCACTTTATACTAAGTAAAAATTTTGAGAGCTTATTAAGTATGGATGCTTTATCAATTATTAATACATTAATTGCAGAGAAGAAAGTATTAGCAATATTTTGTGTATTAGAATTAATGGTAGTATCTTTTTTAATTTTATTTACTAATGGTACAAAAAATATATACCATAGCAAGAAAATAAAACTAACAGACAAATTAGAAATACCAACACCAATTCGGAGATGGACAACATGGTACATCATGGTGGTTACAGAAAAATGACTATGACAAAGTATTTAAACACAATACTATAAATAGGAATAACCAATATAATAAAATTTCTCTTGATTCAGGTGGAATTATAACAAATTTTGAAAGAGCCAATGAAATAGAAAAAATTCATTTTATAGATGATAACTTGCATGTATTATTAATAGGAAGTTCAGGCTCAGGAAAAAGTAGATCAATATTAATTCCAAGTATCACAATGTTAGGATTAGCAGGAGAAAACTTATTTATTAGTGATGTTAAAGGGGAGTTATATTTATATACTGCAGAAAAATTAAAAGAGTTAGGCTACAATGTTATTGCATTGGACTTTATCAATTTTCTAAAAAGTAATCATTACAATTACTTGGATCTAGTAATTAATGCAGTAGAAAAGGATGATATTCCACTTGCTGAAAGTCTAGTTAATGATATTGTTAATGTATTAGTTGAAAAAAATGATAAGACAGAGCCTATTTGGGTTAATGGTGAAATGAGTGTAATAAAAACAGCAATTATGGCAGTTGTTCTTGAAAATAAAGGCAAGAGAGAATATCAGACATTAACAAATGCTTATTATTTTGTAGCAGAGATGTTCAAAACTGATGAAGATGGAGAGATACTAATTGATAAGTACATGAAAAATAAAGATGCAAACGATCCAATAAAAAAGTTTTTTGCAGTAGCAGGAACAGCTCCATCTAAAACTAGAGGAAGTTTTGTCGCTGCAGCACTTTCTACATTGCAAATGTTTGTTAGTGAATATGTTGCAGATACTATACAGAAATCAGATTTTGATTTAAGAGATTTTGCAAAGAAAAAAACGGCAATATATATTTTATTAAGTGACGACAAATTAACATACCATAAACTTCGGAAGCTTATTAGTACAGCAGTTATATACTGCTATTGTAGATATTAGTAGAGAAGAAGGTGGAGAACTACCCATAAGGATGAACTTTATTTTAGATGAGTTTGCAAACTTTACAAAAATAGAAACATTTCAGTCTATGCTAACAGTTTCTAGAAGTAGAAATTGCAGATTTGTTATTGCACTTCAAAGTTTCGGGCAATTAGAAGAAAAGTATCGGAAAAGAAGGAACACAGAACATTTTAGATAACTGTGCTTGGATATACTTAAAATCAAGTAATATTGATACGGCAACTAAAATTTCAGACAAACTACGGCACATATACAGCACAAAGCTATGGAGAAAGTAGTAATACAAATATAAAATACAACAATTCAAGTAGCAGTATGAGTTTAATTTCACGAAAACTCTTAACGCCTGATGAAGTATTAAAAATTGAAAGTCCATATATTTTAGTTATGATAGCAGGTAAACCACCTGCTCTTTTAAATGTACCAGACATTAGTAAAATGTATTTTAACAAACTAAATGGAATGGGAACAAAAGAAGAAAACCAAAGGTTAAGAATCGAAAGAGAAAATGCAAGAGAAGTAAGAAAAATATCTAAATCAAAAATATGGAACATTTGGGATAAAGTAAGAAATAATGAATTTGACTTAGATAAAGAAGAGGAAGAAATAGAAACACTTAGAAAAAATTGGCAAGTGAATGGAACAAGAAGGGAGAATGTAGAAATTGAGAAAAGAAACAACGAAGATGATAATTAGAATAAGTGTAAAAGTTATATTATGTGTTATTTTGTTACTTACATTTCAACAAGTAGTTCGTGCAGGTAGTTTTGAAAGTACAAAATTAGTAACAGGTACAAAAAGCTTAGCAGAGGCAATTATTAGTTGGTTAACAGGTATAGGAATCACAATTTGTGGAGGATATTTTATATACTATGTCTATTGTCTAAAAACTAATGATGAAGGAGAGCGAAGAAGAAATATTCAAAACATTAAAACTACATTAATAAGTATGGTATTAATAACTTGTGGCTTAGCACTTATTGATGTAATTCTTGGATTCTACAAGTAGGAAAGAATAGTGATTCTTTCTTTTTAGGTAGGTGATGCCAAGTGGCAGACATGCTTGTAGAATTAATACAAAAATTTATTTATGGCTCAGAGGCAACATTAAATTCGCTTTTTAAGTCAATGGTAAATCTAGTATTTTTTATAGAAAGAGAATTAAATGCAATACAAGTGCAAGGAGGCTCTAAGATAGATTTTAATGGAATCTATCAAGTTATTTTTAGTTATGCATGTTTTATATTAGTAGTTGTCTTTATAAGTAAGCTAATAAAAACATATTTTTTACATGATAATGGCGATCCAGAGAAAAATCCAATTCATTTAGTAATTGGCATGTTAAAAGCAGTTATTGTAATGATATGTTTCAAAGAAGTATATGACATTTTTGTTGGTATTACATCTAGTTTACTAAGTAGCATTTTAGGTGCAATGCCTGTTCAAACGGTTAGTTTAGCAGAGGCTTTAAGTAATAACATAGCAGGAGGCATTTTTACAGCAATTGCTTGTTTAGTATTACTTATAACTTGGTTGATATTAATTTGTCAATTCATTATGAAACGGCATAGAAATGTTACTTATGAGAATGGGGATTCCATTTGCTACAATACGGACTTTTAAATTCAGACGAAGGTGTATTTCCTGAATATATTAGAGGCTTTTTGATGACAGCTTTTACATTAGTAATACAATTGTGCATGATGAATTTATCAATATTAGTAACAATAAATGGACATCTAATTTATGGGATAGCGATTGGGGTTATAGCTGTTAATACACCAACAATATTAGGAAAATATATGGTAAAACCAAACGGAAGTATTATAAATTCAGCAGGTAACACAGCAAGAAATATAAGAGCATTACTTCCACGAAGGAGGAGATAAAAATAGAAATACTACAAGAAATTATACGAGTATTAAGAAATGTAGGAATCACAATTGGTGGAGTCACATTTCTTGTTTTTATGATAAAAATGGGAGTTGATCCTGATGGTAAAGCAAGATATATAAAACTTGCTAAAAATACAGTTATAGCAAGTATATTAATTACACTATCATTAACTTTGCTAGAAATACCAAAGAATTATTTTGGAAGTCCTGTTGGTATAGCTGATGAAGAAGTTGGCGAAGTAACCATTGCAAAAATTGAAGATAAAGATTGTCAAGGTAGAGAAACTGTAAATATAGATGGTAAAAGATTTGTAGTAACAGATACAAATAAAAAACTTGCATCAGTTTCAGATAATGAAACTTTAAGTGAGGCGGTTGATATATATATAGGAGGCAACATCATAGAGAATGTAAGCTATTTACGACCATTTAATGAATGTCAGGGATTTTTCAAAGGCTTTTATGCAAAAATTGAATATTTTAGAGATGCAGATGGATATATATTTCCATTTAATTTTACATATAACCAATACTTAAGCCATAAAAGTGAAGCTCGGTCGGAGGAGGTATTGTAGGTGGAAGATAAAAGGAAGATTAATATACCATCACAAATCAGGCTAAAAACTGAATTTTTTGAAGGGTATGGAGTAGAAGAGCTAATAAAGACCATGATTGTTTTAGGGATATCTTGTATAATTGCATATATTATATATCTTTTTATAAGAGTAACATTAATATCTACTCTATTGGTTATTGGCTCTGTTGTCATTGCTGTTGTATTCTTAACTAAGAATAGAAACAACTTTTCAATGGCAGATAATATAATAAATACTATAAAATATGAACTTATGCAGAAGAGGTATAAGTATGAAAGGGGTAATTTTAATAAAACTGAAACAACGAACAAAAACATTAAATGAATTTTTAAATATAAAGAATATAAAAGATACCTATTTATATACAATAGATGGACATGTGATGCTATTTATGAAGATATTTCCTGTTAATACAGATTTATTTTCAGAAGAGGAATTAATAAACAAGATGGATAGTATGAGTATTGAGTTTTGTAATGAGCAAAATCCATATACAATTTTTGTAATTCCACGAAAAGTAGATATTGCAGATTTTATAAATGAGCAAAAAGAATTAAAGAAAAGCTTACAAGACGATGTAAGTATTCAAATAGTAGAAAAGAGGATTATATTTACACATGAACTTGTTGCAGATAAAAACATTATAGAAAATGAATTTTATTTGTGTATATGGTGTAGAGAAGGAGAAAATGCAGAAGAAAATCTAATTAAAAGAGCAAACAATTGGAAACAAAGATTCAAAAATTGTGATTTTGATACAGAAGTATTAACAAAAACGGAACTTATTTTAATGATTAAAAGTTTTACAATTCCAGAGTTTGCTAGAAAAGAAGATACGGATTATAGCGATAATATCGTAACAATAAGGAGAAAAATTTGCTAGAATACAATAAAATATACAACATGGATTGTATGGAGGGAATCAAATTATTAGATGACAATAGTATAGATTTAGTTATTATTGATCCACCATATAAGTTAAATATAACAAAAGTTAAAAATACAACAACATTTAATAGTTACGCCAATGACTTATTAAATTTAAAAGATGGATTTGATTTGAAAGTATTGGATTTACTAATACAAAAAATGAAGAAAATAAACATATATATTTATTGTTCTAAGAGACAAGTAAAAGAATTATTGGATTACTTTATGAGCAAAGGATGTAATTATGAATTGCTTACTTGGCACAAGATGAATCCAAGTCCACTTACAAATAATAATTATTTACCAGATACAGAATACATAGTTTTTGCAAGAGAACGAGGAGTGAGACTAAATGGTAATTACCATACTAAAAGAAAATATTATATTTCAGGAACTAATCAAATTGATAAAAAGAAATATAAACATCCAACAATAAAACCATTACCACTTATAGAAAATCATATAGAAAATTCAAGTAACCCTAATGATGTAGTATTAGATTGTTTTGCAGGATCAGGAACAACACTTGTTGGAGCAATAAATAAAGGTAGAAGATTTATTGGATTTGAAATTAACGAGGAATATTTTAAAATTGCTGAAAAGAGGATAAAAGAAACATTAGAAAAAAAGGCAGGTGAAGAAAATTGAAAAAAGAAGAAACAAATTATGAACTAATAGATTTAATTACACCAGTTGGAGGATTAGAATATGAGAGAAATAAAATATATTTTGGAAATCGTTTTTGCAAAATATATACAATAGCTCATTACCCATCTAATGTCGAAATGAAATGGCTTGGAAATTTAGTAAATAATATAGGTGCTATTTTTAGTATTAATATTGAGCCAACAGATAATACTGAAATGATTGATAACTTAGATTCAAGGATTAGAGATGCATCAGGACTTGCAAAAATTGCGAAGAATGAGTCGAGTAGGCAATTAAAAGAAAAAGAAATAGAAGAGGCAAGCGAAATTATAAGTAGGATGATAGAAAATAATGAAGTGGTTTGCTATTTAACTATTTACATATTGGTATCCGCTGAGGAAGAAGTAGAATTACAAAGGAAATGTAAAGAAGTAGAGATGGAAATGCAACGACAAAAAATAAAAATTAGACATTTAACAAACTATATGTTAATGGATGGATTTAAGTCAGTTGCACCATTTTTTACCATACAGACAGAGCTTAGTAAAAACTTTAAAAGAAACATATTAACAAGTACATTCACAGGAGGTTTCTTATTTAATACAGAAACATTCATTGACGAGAAAGGATACTACTGGGGAATAAGTCAAAATGGTGGTATTATTATATTTAATATATGGAAACAGGACTTAGGAAGAACAAATAGTAATATGATTGTTGTAGGAAGTTCAGGCTCAGGAAAAAGCATGGCGGTAAAACATATGATTATAAATGAACTACCAACAACAAAGCTATTAGTTATTGATCCTGAAAATGAATATGCACATCTTTGCAAAAGTCTAAAAGGAAAAATAATAGCTTGTGACGGGAGTAAGAAAGGTGTACTAAATCCACTGCAAGTTCGTAATAATCAAGATGATGAAACTGGAAAAAATGCTTTATCACTTCATTTTCAATTCTTGCAGACATTTTTCCAAATATTATATCCATCATTAACAGAAATAGAATTTTCAAAGCTAGATTTAGTTTTGGAGGAGCTATATAAAAAGTTTAATATAGATCAAGATACAGATATAAGCAAATTAAAAAATACAGATTTTCCAATATTGGAAGATTTGTATTTTTTAATGGAAAAGAAAAATAAAAAGAATAAAGACGAAATATTAGAAAAGTTACTTGCATTAATTAGACCAATTTGTATTGGACAAGCAAGTGGAATATGGAATGGTTATACTAATGTTGAAGTTGATACAAAACTGACTGTATTTAATACATCTACGATGCAAAAGTTTCAAATTCAGTATAAAAGAGCACAATATTATAATATTCTTTCATATGCTTGGGACATTTTAAGTAAAGATTCAAAAGAAAGAACAATGCTAATTGCAGATGAGTGTCATATATTAGTTGATCCAAATATTCCACAGACTTTGGAATATGTAAGATATATAAGTAAGATGGCCAGAAAACATAATAGTAGTATTGTTGTTGTAACGCAAAGTATAGAAGATTTCCTAAATGAAAAAATTCGATTATATGGTCAAAGTTTACTTACTAATAGTACATATAAATTATTCTTTAAAACAGATGGAAAAGATTTAAAAGATATTGTAACAACATTTAAATTAACAGAACAAGAAGAAAAAATGATATTAAATGCTAATGTTGGTGAGTGTTTATTCATGGCCGGAATTAGAAAACTATATATAATGTTTAGATTGTTTGAGTATGAGTTAGAAATGATAGATTCAAAATTTATAAGGAACAAAGAATATGCGTAGGAAATTAAGTATTATTATAGGGATTATAATATTTATATTAATTCTTGGTTGTACTTATACAAATCAAATCTTTTCATCCAATACTAGTAATACAAAAACAAATAAAATAGAACAAGCAGAAATTGTATATAAAGGAAAATTAGCAATGCCAATTGAAAACTTTATTACAACAACAAGTAAATTTGGATATAGAGATCCAATATATAAAGATGGTGTGCAAATTTCAGGAGGAAAACAGCATTCAGGATTAGATTTATGTGGTAGTTTAGGAAGTAGAGTCATAGCTGTAAAAGATGGAGAGGTAACATATGCAGGATGGCAGAGTGGTTATGGCAATTGTGTAGAAATAAAGCATATAGATGAAGAAGGAAAGATATTTTACAGCTTTTATGGTCACATGAGAGATAATTCACTTTGTGTTCAAAATGGACAAAATCTAATAACAGGACAAGTCATAGGAGTACAAGGCAGTACAGGAAATTCTACAGGAGACCATCTACATTTTGAAATCAGGACAGAAAATAAAGAAAAGGTTGATCCTGCACCGTATATATTTACGGAGAAAGAAGGGTAGAAATGGACAAAAACAAAAAAGAAATGTTTTGTTATTTATCTATTTTTATAGTATTAGTAATAGTTGTAATATTAAACAATGTATTTTGGAAACTAGGAAAAGAAGATAAGAACAAATACAATAATATTGTTTACTTGGAATCTAACAATGTAACTTATAATGTGCCTTATGAGGAGAGGGCATTAGATTAAGGAGGGAAAGATATGTTAAGCTACATTGCAAGTAATTCTACTGCTAGATTAATAAAAGATATTTGCAAACAACAAAACATTACAATATTAAATCAAGAAGTAGAAGAAATAGATTTTTTAAAATATATAAAACAAACAAAAGTAAATTTTAATCTGATTAAATATTTAATTATAGAATTAAGTCAGTTAAAGAATACAGAAGATGAAGTGATAAATAGTATAAAATATTTCAAAGAAATGTATATAAATTCTAAAATTATTGTTATTGCAAAAGGTTATGATAATCAAAATGTAATATTAACTAATTTATATGAAAATAGTATTTATAACATTGTTAATGCATTAGCTGAAACGCAAGTAAAAGAAGAAATCAAAAAATGTTTATCACAGGAAGGTTTGCAAGAAAAAGATGCTAGAAGATTTAAGAAAATTGAAATAGAAAAAGTCGATAAAAAACTTAAATATCAAGATTTTCTTTTTAAATTAAAAGAAAAGTTTAAATCAAAAGAAAAGCAAAATAAAAATATAGAAACACAGAATCAAATAAATTCGAGTGTTTATTTTTTTGCAGTTCTTATAGACGCAATTAAAAGTCTAGTAAGATTATTGTGTTATATAGCAGTTTTTATACTAACTTCAATTGGATTAACATTTCTATTTAATGAAGAATTAAGAAACATGGTATTTCAAATTTTTAATCACTAGTAATCTATTATTTTTTATAAGAAAACAAAAAAGGAAGGGGAAAATAGATGGAAGATAATACAAGAGTTTTAGCATGTAGAATAGATGAGAAACTACAACAACAAATGAAACAACATATTGCAAATGATGGGAAAACAGTCAAGGACTATATTACAGGACTTATAGAACAGGATTTAAAAACACATTCATTTGAAATAAATTCAAAGGTACAAGATACATCAAAAAATGAAGAGGCAAAAGAACAGGTAGTTAAAGAAGAAACAAAGGAACAACCTGTTAAATTAGATAAAGAAGAAGTAAAAATACAAATAGATAAGGAAACTAAAAAAGAAGAGAAACAGCAAACAGCAGATAAAAAAGATTCAAAGGAAAAACAAGTCGAAAAAAGTAAAAAAGAGGAATCTAAACAGCAACCCAGTATAACAAATAAAAAATTAGAGGCAAATAAACCAAAAGCTAAGAAAATTCAAAAAGAGGAGGAAGAAGAATTTGAATAAAACAAGTATTGTAGGATTAAGTTTGTTATTAATACTAACATTTTCTACAAACTGTTTTGCTAAAACTGACCCACAAGACTTAAGGCTTTATGAAGAAAATAGAACAGTTTCGATAGAAAATCATAAGGAATATAAGAATAGTATTGCAAATGAAATCACAGTAAATGGTATTAAGTACCAATTAAAAGATATAAAAGAACAAGAAAACAAAATTACATTAACAAAAAGTAAAGAAGAGCAAGAACAAAAAATAGTTAATACAAGTAATAAATATAGTGCATTAAATTCATTTGAACAAGAAAAACAAATAGAAGAAGAGGGATATTCTGGAATTATAGAATTACAACAGGATTCAGTAAATCTAGTTGCAAACGAAAGTTATATAGAAGAATACAAGGTATCTCTAAAAAAAGAATATAATAATGTTCCACAGAATGAATTAAACGAAATACCTAAAACTATTCAGGAAAATGGAACTACTTATTATTTAATTAATCCAGTATGGCATATTGCAGAAACACAAAATGTAGATGGACAAGATATTCCAATTACATATAATGGCGAGATGAATTACGAAGGAATTAAGCAAAGAAGAGTTATAAAAAACTATATTGCGACTGTAAGTTATAAAGGTGCATTAGAAAAAGAAGAAGTTAATTCTATGACATATAATTTAACTTATGAAGAAATTAAAACGGAAAAAAAAGATTATACACCTGTTGTACTATCGACTGCTACAGGAATTATATTTTTTAGTGGATTAATTATTCTTAGAAGAAAAAACATTTTTGTCTATAACAATAGTAATGGAAAATGGAGATTAGTAAAAAAATTACATATTTCTAAAAATGATAGTCTAATTAATATAACACCAAGTATTCCAATGTCATGTAAATATAGAATTGTTTTAAATAAGAAATTATATAATGATTTACTAAATAAGAATATGACAATTAAATATTTTGATAAGCAATACATTTATGAAATTAAAGAAAAAGAATTTGAAATATATGTATAGTAGGGAGGCAACATGAAAAGAAAATTAATTATATTAATAACTATCTTATTAATCATTTTAGTAGGAGGTTGCATTTATTATTTTAGTAATTATGATTCAAAATTAGTTGATTTAAATGATATAAAAACAGATACTGATTATGAGGATGTTACATATAATCAAGAAGAAAATATATTAAATGAAGATATATTAGGAATATTAACTATTGAAAAAATTGGATTAAAAGCTAATGTAAAAGAAGGTAGTGACAATAAAACTCTAAAAAATTACATCGGACATATTGAAGAAACTTCATTGTATGATGGAAATATTGGGTTAGCAGCACATAATCGTGGAAATCAATATTCATACTTTGCTAGGATAAATGAATTAGAAAAGGGAGATATTATAACATATCAAACAAAATTCTATACTAGAAATTATAAAGTAGATAATATTCAAGCAATATTTGAAACAGACTGGAAGTTATTAGAAAATACAAATGATAATAAAATCACATTAATAACTTGCATTGCAAATAAGAAAAATCAAAGATTATGCGTACAAGCCACAGAAATAACAGAAAAAGACTTGTAATTCATTAAAAATGGAGTTAAAATTGAACAAAAGAAGGAGATGTGATATATATGGATAAAAATAAAAAAATATGCATAGTGATAATAGCTATTCTTGTTTTATTAATATTATTAGTAATTGGTATGAAATATTACAACTTTAAAAATTCATCTACAGAGGTATTAGGTTATAACAATAGTCTTAGTAACGAAATACAAAATAGTAATACAATACAAATTGATAATACATTAGATGAAAATAATACTATAGTAAGTAATATAGTACAAACAGCATCCAGTAACAATGAAGAAGAAACAAAAATCGCAAATGCAAATAATGATACAAAAAACAAAAATGTACAAGAAATAAAAAAGTCATCTAATAGTAAAAGTGAAAAAACCAAAACAGAAAATAAAGCACCTGTGAAAACAGATAAAACAAACAATAATTTAGAACAGAAGAAACAAGATAATGGAAGTAATACAGATAAACAACAAGGAAATCCTAAGTTAGCAAATACAAGATATACAGAAACAAATACAGAAGTAATTCCAGAGATTATGAATATTCTAGATAATGAAATAGCAAAAGATGAAGAACTAACAAAATATGGTTCTAAAGCAGTTAAGGGAAATAAGCAAGATGCTTATAAAAATACTAATGGATTTACATATAGATTCGTAAAAGATATTGAAAAAGGAAAAGTAAAAGGAAACTATGCTATATTCGAGCAAAGAGTTCGAAACAATGTGGGGGCATATGGAAAATATTTTGTCTACGCTGAAGACGAATATGTATATGATGCTAAAGGGATTGCTCCACATTGGAGTCAAACCCTTGTATGGATATATGTTACATTTTAATATAACAAAATATAAATAAATTTTTAAAACACAGAATAGTTCTGTGTTTTTTATTATGGGAGGAAAATATGATTAAGAAGAAAATATTAACAATATTAATTTTATTAGTTACAATAATAAGTAACTTAACACCAACGTTTGCAAAAGTATTAACAGATGGAGAAAAAGTAAATCTTGTAAAAGACCACACATGTGTGTCATTATTAAAAATTAAGAATAGCGATATGATGAAGACAGTAGTATATGTAGTTTATAGAGATAATGGAAAGAGCTATCCTGCCTTTTGTGTAGAACCACAGAAGAATCGGTGTAGGAATGGGAGCAGGAGATTCCTATGATGTGACATTAAGTCAGATTTCTGATCAGGTTTTATGGAGAATATTATATAGAGGATATATGGGATCTTCATATAGAGACTGGGGGTTAGAATGTGATGACGATTTATATTATGCCACAAAAACAGCTGTTCATTCAATGGCAGAAGGTATTTCTCCAAAGGACAAGTATGAGGTAGCTACTAGAGTAGGAAAGTTTGATCAAGGTCTTTCACTTGAAGAAGTACAAAGAAGAAGTAGAAAAGTGCTAGATGTAGCACAACAACTTTATGATTATGGATATAATGGAAGCGAAAATTACATGAAAGCAACACTTAACGTTAATGAACAAGGAGATTTAGAAGAACAAACAATTAATGGAAGTGAATATGTTGTGCAAAATTATAATGTAACTTCTAATAAAGAATTGTCATCATATAAAGTATCAATTTCGGGCTTTCCAGAGGGAACAAAGATATTTAATAATAGTAATAATGAAACACAGCAAATGACAAGTTCAAACTTTAAAATTGCTATATTAAAAAGTAATATCCAACATGATATAGATGGATATATTAATATAACTGAGGCACAAGTAAAAACCTATCCTGTGTTTTATGCAGATTCATTAAACGAACATACTCAAAACTATGTAACTTTTGCAGATCCAACTGAAATTTCTAAGGCATCAAAAAAAGCCAATATTAGTACAGATAAATCATCGTTAAGGATTATAAAAAAAGATAGCGAAAATAATAGACCGATAGGTGGAGTTACATTTGAAATAAAATATAGTGATGGAACAAACATTGGAGAATATACAACAGATGATTTAGGAATCATTCAGATTGATAATTTAAGAATTGGAGATATAACAATACAGGAAATATCTGCACCAGAATTTTATATAGTAGATAGTACAATAATAAATGAAACACTGGAATTTAATAGTACAACTACAGTAAATTTAACTAATGAACATAAAAAGGGAAATTTACGTGTAGAAAAAATAACAAAAGATGATAAAACAATGCAACTAGGAAATGTACAGTTCGAATTGTATCTAGTTGGTGGAGGAGAAATAAAACTGCATATGGGAACGTATTACACTGATGTGAATGGAGAAATCTATATACCAAATTTGAATACTGGAAACTATATGCTAAAAGAGACTAAAACAAATCGATGGTACTATTTAAAAGATGATACTAAAATTGAAGTGAAATGGTCTAAGCAATATGGAGATACTATCGCAAGAATAGAAAACGAGAAGAAAAAAGGTATTATTAAAATAATAAAAACTGATAAGGATTTTAAAGAACATCCATTACAAGGCATAGAATTTAAAGTATATGATGAAGATAATAACTATATTGAAACAATAACAAGTAATGCGAATGGTATTGCAGAAAGTACAAGACTTAGAATAGATAAAAAATATTATGTAAAAGAGACTAAAACTTTAAAAAATTATATTTTAAATGATAATATATATATAATAGATTTTGTAAAAGGTTTAACAAAAGATGAAATTAATAATATTCAAAAAGATACAATTTACGAGTTACCACTTACAAACGAACATAAAAAAGGAAATTTAAAAGTTCATAAAATAGATGCTGATACTAATAAATCTCTTGAAGGTATTAAGTTTAAACTATATGCAAAAAATGTAGATGCTCCATATAAAAAAGATGAATTAATTGGAACTTATGTAACAGATAGTGATGGAAAAATCGAAATTGATAATTTGTGGACAGGAGAATACTATTTAAAAGAAATAGAGACAGATATATACCACAAGCTTAATACAGAAAAAGTAGCAGTAAAAATTAAGCACGATGAAACAGCAGGACTTACAGTAAAAAACGAATTAAAAAAAGGACGAGTGAAAGTTGTAAAAATAGATAAGGATAATAACGAAGTAAAATTAGAGGGTGTTACATTTGAAATATTAAATAAGGACATGAAAGTGGTAGACGAAATTGTTACTGATGAAAATGGAGAGGCAATATCTAAAAAATTGCCATGCGTTAATGAGGAATATTTTGTTCGTGAAAAAGAAACAAAAGAAAGTTATGTATTATCTAATGAAATTAAAAGAATAGTATTAGAAGAAGATAAAATACGTAATTTAACTTTTAAAAATGAAAAAATAAAAGGTTATATTAAAATTATAAAAACAAGTTTAGATGATAATCCAATAACAGGAGATACTGCAGGAACACCAATTCCTAATATTACATTTAATGTATATGATTTAGAAGGAAATATAGTAGATGTTCTTACTACTGATTCAAAAGGTATAGCTACAAGTGATTTATTAGTATATGGGCAATATATAGTAAAAGAAGAATCAGAAGGGAAATATTGGCAATTAAATACAAATGAGTATATTGTAGATATAAAAGAAAATCTAGAAACAGTTGAAGTAAATATTAAAAATGAATCAGATAAACCAGATGTAGATATAGAAAAGACAGGAATAATTCAAACAACAGAAAATCAAGAGATTCGTTATGATTTTCATATAAAAAATACAGGAAATACTAATTTTGGATCTATGTCAAGTTTTTGGACACTTTTTTTGAGAATTTTTTTATATTT
>CAOJHH010000004.1 GCA_948436025.1 uncultured Clostridium sp.
CCTCCTTTTAATTTTTATTTTTCCCTATGTTGGTTTTCTCCTTCATGTTCCTTTTATCTAACATAGGTCAATATCAATTTCCTATTTACAGGTCGATGTAATCATCGACCCCTACATTTAATGGGCACGACCGCTTTGCGTGCCCATACAAATATTATTCTTCTATGTTTTCGGTGGTTTCTTCTGCCTTAGTAACCACTTCTTCCATACTTGTTGATTCTTCATTTTCTACTACTTCTTCAGTTGCAATTGGCTCAAACGCTTCTCCTTGTTTTCCTTCGATTACAGCATTTGCCATTACGGTTGTAATTAATTTTACAGCACGAATTGCATCATCATTTCCAGGAATAACATAATCAACGTCTTCTGGGTTACAGTTCGTATCGATTAATCCTACTACTGGAATATTTAATTTTCTTGCTTCTAATATAGCAATTCTTTCTTTTTTAGGGTCTACTACAAAGATAACTCCTGGAAGTTTGTTCATTTCTTTAATTCCACCTAAGTTTCTTTCTAGTTTTTCCATTTCTTTTTTTAACAAAATAACTTCTTTTTTTGGTAATACTTCAAAAGTTCCGTCTTCTGCCATTGTTTCTAAATCTTTTAATCTTTGAATTCTTTTTTGAATGGTATCAAAGTTGGTAAGCATTCCACCTAACCATCTTTGGTCAATATAGTACATACCACAAGCTAATGCTGCTTCTTTTACACATTCTTGTGCTTGTTTTTTTGTACCAACAAAAAGAATTTCCTTTCCTTCTTCTGATGCTTCCTTTACAAATTGGTAAGCCTCATCAATTTTCTTTGATGTCTTTTGTAAGTCAATAATATGGATTCCATTTCTAGCTTGGAAAATATATTCCGCCATTCTAGGATCCCATCTTCTTGTTTGGTGTCCAAAATGTACACCTGCTTCTAGTAATTGTTTCATTGCAACTACTGCCATTTTTTATTCCTCCTTTAGTTTTTACATCCATAAAGCATCTTCATTTGCACACACACCTTTTTTTAAGGCACTAAAAGCAAACTCACTTTATGTGTATATTTTTAACTTTAGTATTATATCAAAAAAGTATTGCTATTGCAATACTTTTTTAGGACTTTTTTCATTTTATTTTTTACTGTCTTTTTGTAAATATATCTTGACATTTATTTATATCTATGATACTATCTTTTTTGGGCATTACCATTGGGAGTTTGAACTATTTAAAAAAAAGGAGGTGAAGCCCAATGGAAAAAGAAGAAAATATGGCTTATGTGGTAACTATGTTAAAACAAATTAACCAGACCACCACAACATTAGCAAAAAAAATTGACGACAATTACCAAAAACTTGATACTAAGATTAATAATCTTGAAGCAAAACTTAATGCTAAGATTAATAATCTTGAAGCAAAACTTAATGCTAAGATCGATAATCTTGAAGCAAAACTTAATGCTAAGATCGATAATCTTGAAACTAAACTTAATGCTAAAATTGATAATCTTGAAACTAAAGTTGACGATAATTACCAAAAACTTGATGCTAAGATTGACGATACTTATAGTAAACTTGATGTTAAAATCTTTAGGAATTATCAAGCAATTGAGAGAAACCACAACTTAATTCTTTCTCTTAGAAAAGATATTAATGAACTAAGAGAAGATTTAAAAACAGTTTATCATTTAGAACAAGAATCTCGAAAAAAAATCCAACAATTATTTTAGAAAAAAATTGTTTCCGTATATAAATGACCCGTGTTAGTGGCTTTGCCACTTTCATATAATAACTATTCGTTAAGAAAAGAGATAAACATGACATTTTGTTTATCTCTTTTCTTTTTCTATTTTTTCTTTTCTTCTTCCTTTTTCTTAGATATTTGTTTTTCATATCCTACTACGGTAAGAACGGTTACTAGCATATATACGAATATTCCTACTGGCATAGTATAAATTCCTACTGGAATTCTTGCTATTTCTATTATACTTGCAAGTACTGCTTCTGATACAACGATTCGAAGTAACAATACTCCAATTACTTTATACACGCCTAAATTTAAGTATCGAATTCCTACATATACGAAAATAAGAATCGTTGCAATGATCATTGGAATAATGTATGGTTTTACCATATCACGTATACGATAATGTGGTATGGTTGTTGTTACAATACTATTATCGGTTTCTTCTAATTCATACTTTTCTTTTACTTTTTCTTTAAAAGTACCTAATTGCTCCTCTGTTAACGAACTTACATGAACACTCAAGGAATCATGAAATGTTTCAATTTCTTGGTAACAAATTTTTTCTTTTGGAAATACTTCTTTTGCAATTTGCTTCATATCTTCTAAATTGTAATCTTTTCCAAGATATACATCAATTCTTGTATGCTCTTTATAGTCTAAGGAGAAATTCGTTTTCCATATACCTGTAACAATCATTCCCAATAGGATGATCATTACTGCTATTAAATAAATTATTTTTCGGTTCTTCATTTTTTCCATATTTATTTCTCCTTTCTATTTTTCTACCTCATCAAATAAAAATTTCATACTCATATAATCATAAATTGCAAGTGCCGTTAAGCCCCAGAATAGGATCATACCAATACTTGCTATTGGTAGCCATGATACAAAAGTGAATACAATTCCTAATATAAATAGTGGTGTAAAAATACTTGCAAAATGTTTATAGGTTTCTTTTATTATTTCTTCTTTGGTTTCTTGTGTTTTTTGTAGTTTTCCTAAAATATATTGTAATACGGCATAATTTGCAACAAATATGCTAATTACTGCTACCAATGCCTCAAATGCAATTACTACATTGGCATAACGAAGAACAAGTAATACAATCGCCAAAAGCCCTATATACGAAATTGCAGCAAAAAGTCCATTCATTTTATATTTTACAATCCAATAGATAAGTCCTATCATAACAGTTACGAAAAGTACCATCATGATTGCTTTTACGATGACCATATTGTCTTTATTGGAGATAAAATTGTTTTCTTCTAATTCATATACAATTGGCATTGCGCC
Source organism: uncultured Clostridium sp. (assembly GCA_948436025.1). Taxonomy (GTDB): domain Bacteria; phylum Bacillota; class Clostridia; order TANB77; family CAG-508; genus RGIG8482. Next base: position 3,018 of record CAOJHH010000004.1, read on the forward strand.
ACTATCAATTAACCCTGCTACTCTACTTGCTTGTTCAATATAGGTTGTTATTTGTTCATTGGATGTAGACGCAGTTCCAATGGATAATTGTAATATTCCTGTTGAAATGGTTTCACCAAAGTAGGTTTTAATTAGGCTGTCTCCATCTAATTCGATACTAACATTTTTGGTTACCGTATTTCCCTCTTCATCGGTTGAAGAAATATACATTTTTGTAATATCTTCTAACTTTTGTTTTCCTTCTTTGCTAAATTCCACACTTAAATATACTGCTGTTCCAGAACCTGTACTGCCATATACAACGGATGCATGTTTTACCTCTTTGTTATCTAATAATACTTCCTCAGTTTCACTATCCTTTATTTCAAATTTTCCTACATAAGTAAGGCTAGATAGGGTTTGGTCTGTTTTGGTATCTTCTGGAATTTCGATTAGCATTTCTCCAGTTTGTTCGTTTAAGTTTACTACATATTCGCTAATTCCCATGCTTTTTAAACGAGTTTCCATGATCTTTTTTGCTTTTCGATAATTACTAATCATTAATACTTCTTCTGCATTTACTGGATTGGTTTCTTTTCGATATCCCTCTTTTAGTGAACCATCTTCATTGGTTCCTTCTTCAGTTACTTTCCCTTCTGCATCATATATGGTATCCTCTGTTTTTTCACTAACTTGAAATCTTGCTACTCTTCCTCCTGTTAAGTTCATTCCCAAACGATACTCTGGCAATATATTTTTCATTTGCCCTTGTTTGTTTGCAAAAATTCCAATAAATGAAATAAGGCAAATTGCAATAATGCATAATACCATTAAAATTTTTCCTAATTTTCTTGTTTCCATGTTTTCTTACATCCTTTCTTTTTAGCACAACATTTGACTTTTTCAAACTTGCCTTCTCTATTTTTATAATAATCTTGTATTATTAATCACAAGCCCAAACCATACATGCAAATATTTGGCTGCATATTTGCTCATCATAGTTCTGTCCATAAAAATTTCAAAATAATCTAATACTGGACAAATTTCGGTATCAATATTAATATTTAGTGTGATTTTTCTGTCTTCTTTGTCTATATCTAACCTTGTATGCGTTACGGCATAGTTTACCTTATCGTGCTTTCCAAAGGTTGCAATATTTTTATTGACCACACGGTCTCTATGCACATCGGATTTGTCCGCTAAAATAAGGGCTGCGGAAATATCACTCACCGCGGTTCCTGTTTGTTCATCATGGTTTCCAATTGCCATCATAATTTCAATTCGGTCTTTATCTGGCATTCCCATATCTTTTAAAATGTTATAAGCTAGTAGCGCTCCTGACTGTGCATGGTCAACACGGTTTACACAGTTTCCAATATCGTGTAAATATCCTGCAATTTTCGCAAGCTCAATTCGGTCTTTGGGATAATCAAATGTCTCTAAAATATCGGCTGCTCGTTTCGAAACAATGCTTATGTGCCTTACCGAATGTTCCGTATAACCCAATACATTTAACTGCTTTTGTGTTCCTTCAATTAAGGCTTGTACTTCGTTATTGTTTTTTACATCCTCTAAAGTTATCATTCCTTACCTCCATTTTTTTCTTAATGTACCACTTTTTTATTACTTTATGCATAGAAGTATTCTATACCAAAAAAGAACACTTTTCAAGTGTTCTTTAAAGTTTTTTTATTAAACTTTTGTTAGTATCGTTTCTTTAAAAAATAGATAGAATAAGTACTACTAAGATATAGATAACTACCATAATAGCTACCGTTTTTGCTGTTTTTCTTGTTTCTACTTTTGGATTTTCTATATTCTTTTGGTTTAAGTAATATTTTGCTCGTTTTAGTTTTAGTATCTTTTTTGTGGTTAGGTCCGATAAGCTAGCACTACCTACATATTCTTTTGGTAATTGGTTGATATAAATACCATTTGCATAATCAAAGGCTTTTTGGGTAGTAAAATAATCGATTATTTTTACTTCCATGATTCTTTTATTTACTAGATTAGTTTGATACCCTTTTTTTGGCTCTTCTATGATTTGTTGTAAACTCTTTTCTTTGTAATAAACCGACACACGTATGGAATTTTTAAAGTACAAATACCACACACCAATATATAGGACACTTTTTGCTAATATTTTTATTTCCGAAACACTATATGCCATAAGGTCTTCACTCATATTCATGCTTGCTTGTAGAATAAATCGAATTACTGTTAAAATAGTAACTCCCATTAGCATTCCGAAAAATGCTTTTTCTACTCTTTTTATGGTTTCTAGTTTTCTTTTCGTTAGGTGGTAAGCAATATAAATAAGCCCTATAAATTGTACTAGATTTTGTAGTAGGATAAGTCCTATATTAATTTTATAAGCCGTGGTATAGCCGTGTCAACTGATATTGCATTAGCATTTGAAAGCTTGTATAAAATAGATTTATACTATTTATGATAAGGGTGATGGTAAATAACACAAGTACTCCTTTAAATTTATCGTACTGTAACAGGTTATCAAAACGTTTTGCTATTCTTTCTAATATTGATTTTTTCTCATATTGTGCAAGGTTTATTTTCATTTTGGTTTGTTTTCTAACATACAAAACCATAAGAACCACCGCAAAACCAAGCATTCCCCATAAGTATAAATTATTTCTTCCTTGCTTTTCTTCTTTCTCTGAAATTTCCACACTATCAATCATTTGTCTTACCTTATCGGTATCCACTTGCTTTTCTAAGAAATTAGCGGAAATCACCACTGCTTTTCCCTCGACAATCGTATAATATTCTTCTACTTGTATTTTTCTTTTTTGTTCTGAAGTTTGTTCAAAAACCGTATCAATAAACAACAAATCCCCTTTTCGATAGGTTTCTTGTTTTAATTTTACTTGATTTTCCTGTTCTTTTTCCCTATTATATTGTTCTAATACCATATTAACATTTTGTTCATTTAATTCAGCCAAATTGGTAATTCGTTTTGTAAAATCATTTTCTAATTGCACTACAATTACTGATTCGTCCTTTTGTTCATTTACAGCATGTAAGAAAATATGGTTTTGTCTATAATACTGTTTTTGGTTTTCATCTTGTGGAGTTTTCATGATGTAATCCTGTGGTAAGGTGATTGTTAAATGAAGCTCATTTACCGCTTGTACCATTGTAGTCATCATCAAAAAACACATAATCATACTAACTAAAATTTTCTTTTTCATTAATTACTCCTTTTTCTATTTCACATTATATTATACATGCCCTCAATTGTAAAGGCTAAAATTCTTTGTATTTTCTTAAGATATATGGTATAATCATCAAAATTGGAGGTCGTATGTTATGAGGTCTTTTTATATTGGTAATTATACTGAACATGGTATTGGCTGTTTTGATGAAAATTTACGCTTTCTTTCTTCGTGTGAAGATTTTTGTAATCCATCCTACCTTTGTCAAAACAAAGATATGGTATATTGCATTACAGAAACGTTTCCTGCACATCTTGTATGTTATCGTAATATTGGATCTTCTCTTGAATGTATGGAGTCTATTCTAATTGGTTCTGATGGCCCTTGTTTTATTACAATCGATACCTTACGAAATATTTTATATATTGCTTGTTACACAAACCGGAGCTTTTCTTGCTTTTCGCTTAAAAAAAGATGGAACCATAGGTAAAAAATTATATGAGGAACATTTTGGAAAAAATTCGCATATTCATCATGTTTGCCTTTCCCAAAATGGTGATTTTATTTTTATTACCGACCTTGGAAATGATAAACTTTTTGCTTATCAAGTTCACGAAACTTCTTGTGGAATTGATTTTTGCAATATCGGCTGTTTTTCTTTTCCGAACCAAACAGAACCTAGGCATATTGCCATAAAGAATAATGATTTATATATTATTACAGAAATTTCTTGCAAGCTATACCATCTTCGTTTTTTAGAAGACCTTACTTTTGAGTGCATTGAAGTCCATTCCTTACTACCAGAAAACACTAACCTTGGAGATGACTTTACTGGATGTGCTATCACCTTATCACAAAATAAAGATTTCCTTTATACCTCCATTCGAGGTCATAATAGTATTAGTGTTTTTTCACTAAAAAACCAAACACCCGACCTTATTCAAAATGTTTCTTGCCATGGGAATAACCCAAGAGATATTACCATTTGCAAAAACGGCACCTCACTTCTATGTGCAAATTATCTTTCTGATTCAGTTTCTTCTTTTGAAATTGACCAAAACACTCGGACTGCTTACTTATAAAAATTCCTTGCATGTCTCTTCGCCTTCTTGTATGTTAGAACATATCCATTTTTAGGTCGTAGAGGACAATCATATAAAATATGCTTTTGTATTTTCAAATTGTTTTGTACATTTAGCCATACCTCAAAAAAAGACTAAGAAAGTCAGTAAAAACTTTTTCCTAGTCTTTTTCTTTACTGTTTCATACAATCTGTCCAGAATCTACTATAATGTTTTGACCTGTAATTGCTTTTGTAATATCGGTCAAAGCAAATACCGCATCTGCTATTTCCTCTTTTGTTGTAAATTTTCCTAATGCCATCATGTCTTTATAACGATAATTGTAAAAATTTGTACCACTTTCTAAGTCCTCTTTTGTTGGTACTGTTCCTGGTGAAATAACATTTACTCGTATTCCTTCTTTTCCTAGCTCTCTTACAATACCATACATGAATCCAATAATCCCTGCTTTAGCTGCACTATATACTGGCAAATTAAATGCTTTTATTCCATTTACCGAAGCAATAAAGGTAATGGTTTTATTGTCTAAGTTTTCTTTTTCTAAAAATGGTAAAAACATTTTTACGATATAGATATGACTATTCAAATTCAAGGCTATTGAACGATTAATATCTTCTAATGTAACCTCATAAATACCATCTTTTTCAGTTTCAACTGGACAACCAACAGCACTTACTATATGGGTAAGGGAGGAATACTTTTTCCCAAGAATTTCTGCAATTTGGGATAGTTCTTCTGTATTGGTAAGATTTACTTTATAATAATCATAATTTTCATTTTGATAAAATTCCTCACAGGAGCTCTTTTCCTTAATATCCAATGCAATAACTCTTTTTCCTTCCTGTAGATACTTTCTTACAATCGCCTGTGCGATATTTCCATCTCCCCCAGTAATTAACACAGTTTCTTTTTCCATTTACATCCCTCTTTAATATTCATTATCGTATTTTCCAATTTCTGCATACATCTTAGCATCTGGTCTTGACATCGATTCACGAATTTCTTTTGGTAAATAGGCACGAATGTCTGCTACAATTTTACAGTAATTTACTGCGGTATCGTAATCATCTTCTAGTATCTTTTCAATAATCATGGTTTGGCACTGCTGTGGTGCTGGTACTTTTAGCTTCACACTTAGCTCATAAAACCATTTCATCTCTTTTAATACTTCTTTTCTTTCTTCCCTAGTTATAATTTCTGAATCGATAAATTTGTATAACATGTATGACATGTTTTTTGCATATACATATCGGTAAAAACGAAGATATCCATTGTTTTTAAAATTTTCATAGATTGCCTGATAAGCTCGGTTTATTCTACTAAAATAATCTCTTGAACAATAAAAAGATACCGAGGTATTTTTCTTGTTTCTGTTTCTTTGCCTATAGCAATACATAATTTCACTAATATAATAAACACGTTCCGACTTCATAAAACAAGAAGTCGTAAAATAGGCATCTTCTGCTGGCACTCCCTCTAAAAATTTTATTTCATTTTCCTCTACAAACGATTTTCGAAAAATCTTATTGCATGCGGATGAATTTAGTATAAAGAAGGATTTTTTATAATCATAAATGCTTAATTTAAAATCTTTATATATTTTTTTATCAAAGATTGGTCTATCCCATCTTGTCCCATCTTGGTCAGTATTAATGTAATTAGCCGTAATAAAATCGGCTTGCTTTTCTTCAATTGCCTTATACATTACCTCACAAGCATCTTTGGTGTAAAAGTCGTCACTATCGGCAAACATGAGATATTTTCCTTTTGCTTGTTTTATTCCTTCATTTCTTGCTGTACCTGCTATTTTATTATTTTGTTTTAATTCAATTGCCATAAAATTATCATATTGATCGGCATATTCTCTCATAATTTTGACACTATTATCTGTCGATAAATCATCTACCATAATTACTTGAATGTCTTGTAAATTCATGGTTTGATTGGTAATTGAATTCAATAAATCTCTTAAATATTTTTCTGCATTATAAATTGGTATGATAATTGATATTTTGTACATCCTGTTCCTCCTTTTAAACTAGATTTAAAATACCGAATCCATTCTTTCATAAATAACGAGTGTTCTTTCTTTCCCTTCTTCACTCAAATATTCTGGATTTGTTATGATTTTTTCTATTTTTTCTTGTGATGCAAAAATTGGTTCACATCCATCGGAATAAGCACAAATATATTGAATTTGTTTTAAATCGATTTCATAAGTATCAATATAGTGTTCTGCTTCTATTTGCCCAGATAATGCCCCAAATGAAATTTCCTTTCCCTCGTATTTCTTTTTAGGATTATTTCGAAATTCTCTTCTTACCATTGCTCGGTCTTGCTTGTTGTTCCAATCATATGGATTTTCTTTGCAATATATGTTTTGTAAATAATCTTCAAACTGTTTATGATTATTAATTGTTTCAAATTGAATTTTCTTATTTTGATCGAGTAATGCAATATGACAATCTCCTATGGAAAAAGCATATAGGGTTTCTCCTACAATAATTCCGCCAACCGCTTCTGTACAATAATAATCCTCTTTCAAATAATCAATTTTTCTATTTTGGTTAATGTTTCCTATTTTTTTATTTACTTTCTTTACTACTTCTAATATCTTTTCTTTGCTTATTTCATTTTCTTTTAAGTTTGATATTTCGTATATAAACTGGTTTGCACAAATGTTAGCTGCTTTGTCTGCTCCACTTGGATTTGGGTAAGAAGCAACCCAGGCTTCGGCTTCTTTTTGGGTTTCTGGATAACACACTGCCTCGCCATAAATGTTATCTCTTGTAACACCATCCGCTACACAAAAAGCTTGATGTGTTACACAAAAGCTATCTTCTACCACTGGTTTTAGTTGATATTTCGTAAAAATATGATTGTCATATGTTTTTGAAAATTTTAACATAAACATATTACTTTCCCTCCTAGTTTATAACTTAGTTAGTATACCATATTTTTACAGGTTTCGTCAAATTTACTTCTCCGCAATCTCCACATTGCAATTTCTGCCTTTTATTTGTTTTCCTTTCATCCCTTGTAGCACATCTTCTACATACTCACTTGGTACTTCTACAAAAGAAAATTTATCTAATATATTAATTTTTCCAATGTTCTGACTCTGTATACCACAGTTCGCTGCAATGCTTCCTACAAAGTCTTTTACTTTCATATTGTCTTTTTTCCCTAAATTGAAAAATAGTTTTACAATATCTCCGCTTTTGGTTTTGATTGCAATTTCATTTATTTTTTCTACTTTCGGTTTTCCATACTGTATGGTAATTAGGGCTTTTGCGATTTCTTCTATCTTATTTTTTTGTAATAATTCCGTTAAGATTTCTTCATTGGAAAATTCTTTTTTATCAATTACTTTTTGGATTTTTTCGATTGCTTTTGCATTTCGAATCTGGTTTATTTGTGCAAGAGTTGGAATGCTTCCTTCTTTTATTTTTGCTTTTGTATATTTTTTAATACTTTGCAGTTTACTTTTTTCTTTTCCTACCACAAAGGTAAAAGCCTTACCAGTATTTCCATTTCTTCCTGTTCTTCCAATACGATGTACATAATATTCCTCTTCTTGTGGTACATCGTAATTTAATACTAGTTCCACGTCTTGTATATCGATTCCTCTTGCTACTACATCGGTGGCTACTAGAATTTGGAATTCTCCCTTTCGCATTCGTTTCATAATTCTTTCTCTTGTGGTTTGTTTAATGTCTCCATGTAAGGCTTCTGCTTTGTAATTGTTTTGTTTTAACACTTCAATTAAATCATCCACTCTTTTCTTCGTATTACAAAAAACAATTGCTTTTTGTGGTCGGTAAATTTCAATTAGTCTCATAAGGGTTTCACTTTTCATTGCTTCTTTCATAGAAATTGAAATTTGTTCAATTTCATTTACCGTTAGTTCCTCTGCTGGAATTTTTACTTTTTTCGGATTGACTAAATATTTTTTCGTAATGTCTAAAATTTTCTTATTCATGGTTGCTGAAAATAATACGGTCTGTCTTGGCTTTGGTACTTCTTTTAAAATAGCTTCTATATCCTCTTCAAACCCCATGTTTAGCATTTCATCTGCTTCATCTAATACACACATTGTTACTTGGTCTAGTTTTAGTGTTTTTCTTCTCATATGGTCTAGGATTCTTCCTGGTGTTCCTATTACAATTTGTACTCCCTTTTTTAGCATTTTAATTTGGGTATCAATGGATTGTCCTCCATAAATTGCAATTGTTTTTATGCCTTCTTGGTATTTTAGAAATTTTCTTACCTCATCTGCCACTTGTAGGGCAAGTTCTCTTGTTGGACAAAGCACAAGGGCTTGTACTTTTTTATTTGCCATATCAATTTTTTCAATCATTGGTAAACTATAGGAGGCAGTTTTTCCTGTTCCTGTTTTTGATTGCCCAATTAAGTCACTTCCCTTTAATACCATTGGAATAGCTTGTTCCTGAATTGGTGTAGGGTTTATATACCCCATATCCCCTAATGCTCTTTTCGTTTTTTGGTTTAACTCTAACTGTTCAAATGTCATCTTTTTTCTCCTTTTCAAAACTATGGGCGGACACAAGGCCCGCCTCTACACTTCTTGTACACCTTTTAAATAATTAATATATTCTTCTAAACAATACCCTTTTTCTTTCATTACTTTGGCATGTTCTTTTCCTACATATCGCCAGTGCCATGATTCATAGGTAATTCCTGTAATGTCTTGCTTGTCCTTTGGATAACGTAGGATAAAACCATAGTTGTGTGCATTTTTTTGTAACCATTCAAAAGCTTTTGTTTCTTCAAATTCATTGGTAACGGTATTAAAGTCTGCTGCTAATCCCAAATTGTGCTCACTCATTTCTGGTCTTTGTACAATGGTTTGTGCTAACTTTTCTGCATCTTCTTGTTTTTTTCCTTGCTTTTTGTATTCTTCTACTTTTCGTTTAAATAATTCTTCTTGTTTGTCATAACTTCGGTAAGCTGATTGTACCCAAATTTTGGTAATGCCTGCTTTATACATGGCATTAATCATCTCTTTTAAATAGGATATGGCTCTTTTATCAAATTGGATTCCATCATCAATTTCGGCAAGTTCTGGTACATAGCTTCTATCTACTGAATTATCTTTATTGACTAATTTTAAATTCCACTGGCTTAATATTTCATCATTTTCATCTGTTTCTTGTGGTGTTGTTGTAGACGCTACGGTTACAGTATTTCCTTCTTGTATTGGTTCTTCTTGGTTACTTGTTTGTGAGGTAGTCGGTTCGTTTGGCTGGTCTTTTGGCTTGGTAAATAAGGAAATAATGCCTTTTATCATCATAACCAAAAGTAGGATTATGAGAATAAAACCGATTAATAAAATCGTAATTCCTCGTATGAATTTCTTTTTATTGACTATTCTTCTTTTTGCCAAAAAACTTCACCTTCTTTCGTCTTCTCTTTTCATTTTATCTTTTCTTTTCTTTTTCGTCAATCCATTTTCTTGAACTTCCAAAAATTTCTGTAACATCATCTTCTTGCAATGAGTGCTTTTATTTTTATGCCTTGATTTGAGAACATGGTTTCATGTTCTGTTATAATGTTTTCTTCTTTTTCTTCTCTATGTAGGTCGTAGGTTTTCCATATAATATCAAAACCGGTTTGTTTAAAATAGGTTAGGCTGTCTATAAATAGATTGTCATCATCTGTTTTAAAATGAATTTCTCCGTTTTTTTGTAAAAACGTTTTATATAATTCTAGTTGCCTTGTATGGGTTAGTCTTTTTTTATGGTGTTTTCCTCTTGGCCATGGGTTGCAAAAATTGATATAAATGCGTTCTATTTTGTCATTTTCGTCAAGCATGGTTAAAATTTGTTCGATGTTACATCTTGTTAGAATAACATTATCAATTTCTCTTTGATTTTCTTTGTATACTTGTTCTACGTTTCTTTTGGCAAATCCTAACATGGTATCAATTAAATCAATTCCAATAAAGTTTATGCTAGGGTGCCTACAAGCAAGGTTTGCCATAAATTGTCCTTTTCCACATCCGAGTTCTATATGGATTGGTCTTTCCATAGGGAAAACACTTTTCCACTTTCCTTTGTATTCTTGTGGTTCTTGTATATAGAATTTTGCCTCTTCTAATTCTTGGGTTGTCCAATTTCTTTTTCGAATTCTCATGTTTTTTCTTCTCCATTTTTTATTTTATGTTGTAGGGACTAGCATAATTTGCCTATCAAAGTATTGACCTTCACCCTTTCGGGTCGATGTGGGCATCGACCCCTATATTTCTATTTTTTCGTAATATTTTTTCGGTAGCATAATTGAATAGGATAAAATTTGCTATTGCAATGGCACCTAATAGAGCTACTAATTCTATGTATTGTTTTGTAATCACAACTGAAAACCAATCTTTTAATATTACAAAACATGCTGTAAATAATGCTATCATACTAACCCATAAAATCGTTCTTAATAGATTAAATGGTTTACTAATTTTAGCAAGTAAAATAAATCCTGTCAATACCGTTAATATGACACAAAGGCTTGAGTAAATTTCCTTTGGAATGCTTGCATACCAACTAATAATAGCTGTAATAATAATATTGACTACTGTTGTTAATGCGGTGGGAAGAGATTTACTAATCACATTTTGTATAAATCTTCCTTTTACTCGTTCTTTGTTTGGCTCTAATGCCAAAATAAAAGACGGAATTCCAATACAAACGAGTGCTATCAAACTTAATTGAATTGGCATAAATGGGTACGGCATATGGGCAAATACAAAAATAATGGCTAAGATACTGGCATAGATTGTTTTCGATAAAAACAAACTAGCAGAACGTTCAATATTATTAATGGTTCGTCTTCCTTCGGCTACAATTTTTGGCATAGACTGAAAGTTCGAGTCTAATAGCACAAGCTTCGCTACATTACGAGCCGCATCGCTTCCGACTTGCAATGGCAATACTACAATCGGCTTCTTTTAGAGCAATCACATCATTTACTCCATCTCCTGTCATTGCAACCGTGTGTCCCATTTCTTTCAAAGCTACAATTAATTGCTTTTTTTGGATTGGAGTTACTCTTCCAAAAATGGTATAATTCTTGACTGCTTGTTTTAATTGTTCCTCTGTTTTTATGGTACTGCAATCTATATAGTCTTGGTATTTCTCTATTCCTGCATGTTTTGCAATTTTGGAAACCGTTACTGGATTATCACCAGAAATAATTTTAATCTCGACTCCTTGTTCTTTAAAATAAGCTAAGGTTTCTTTGGCTTTTGGTCTTATGGTATCGGTTAATAACACCATTCCTAAATATTCTACCTCTTGTGGTAATCCTTCTTTTTTTAATACCTCTTTGGAACGTGCTAATACCACAACTCGGTAGTCTTCAATTTGTGCTTCAATATCGTCTTTATACTTATCAAACTGTTCTCGTAACACATATTCTGGTGCCCCTAAAATATAGCTTTCGCCATTTTTAAAGGATATGCCTGACCATTTTTTGTCTGATGTAAAGGGAATTTCTTTTAGTATTTCTGCTTCTACTGGTTTAGAAAAAGCCTGCTTAATTGCCTCTATGGTTCCATTATTATCTTTTGAATATTTGCCAAGTAAAGATAATATATTTGCCATTTCTTCTTTGTCATTTTTTGCAATATAACCTGTTACTTCCATTTTTCCTTCGGTAATGGTTCCTGTTTTATCTAAACATAGCACATCTACTCTTGCTAAGGTTTCAATACAATATAACTCTTGTACTAGTACTTTGTTTTTGGATAATCGAATAACACTAACAGCCAAAACGGTACTTGTTAGTAATACTAATCCTTCTGGTATCATTCCAATAATCGCTGCCACCGTATTGACCACTGCATTTTTTACGGTATTTCCTTCTAGTCCTAATTGGTTAAAAAATAGTAATGCTCCAATTGGAATAATCACAATGGATACCGTTTTTATAATTTTATTTAAGGAATTCATAATTTCGGAGTTGATTTTTTTCATGCATTTTGCTTCTTTGGAGATTTTATAGGTATAATTTTCGTCTCCAATATGTTCTACCTTTCCGAGTACACCTACCACTAACAATATAACTACCCGATAAAAGCATATCACCTTTTTTCTTAAATCTTGCATCCGATTCTCCGGTAATACAGGCTTCATTTACTTCTACTTCGCCTTCACAGACAATACAATCATTTACAATTTGGTTTCCTGCTTGAAATAACACAATGTCATCTAATACGACTTCATTTATGCCAATGTTTTGTTCTTTACCATCTCTTCGTACCAAAACCTTACTTTCCGAAATTACAGATAATTTATCGATTGTGCGTTTTGAATGAATTTCTTGTATGGTACTAATTGCTGTATTAATAATGACAAGCCATAAAAATAGCATATTTTTATAGGATTTCACACTAAAAATTGCTAAAGCTAATAATACATTTATTAAATTAAATACGGTAAAAAAGTTACTACAAATAATTGCTTTTATACTCTTAGTTTTAGCTGTCATATCGCAATTAACTAAGTTATTCTTAATTCTTTCATCTATTTGTTCTTTTGTTAAACCTGTTTTACAATCTGGATTATATCGTATATTTTCTATTTTTTCTTCCATCCTTTTGCTCCTTATCTAGCATGCATTATATCACTTGTTTAATAGAAATACTATTAATTTTTTCTTAAAAAAGCATTTCAGTAATTTTACTTTCTGAAATGCTTTTTTTCCTATTTTAATTTTTCTTCTACTAAATTCCAAATATCTTCATTTTCTCGGTCTTTTTCCCAAAAGGCACTTCCTGCTAGTTCATATTGGTTTATTAAATCGATTTTTGCACGGATGGACTCCGTATCTTCTATCCACATTTGGTATTTATCGCTTTCTTTTGTATACTCTACGTAATATTGTTTTGTAAGTTCATCCCAATTTTTTGATGAGTCTGTTGGTAAGCTTTGTTCTACTTTGTTCATATTCACCACAGAACTAGTTACTTTTCCATTTTTGTCTGTTTTCCATAGTCTTGTATATAAAGGCATTCCTAAAATAATTTTTTCTTTTGGTACATCTTCTTGTCCTAAGAATTTTTTTATATTAGCTTCTACCCAATCACATCCTGCAACAGTTCCTACTCCTGTACTTGTTCCATGTTGATCATACGCCATAAACATCATGTAATCAGAAGCTTTTGCTAGGGCATCTCTATCAAAACATAACGACCAATTTTCGCTTCCATCTGGTGCTGTTACATCAACTGAGGTTACAATTCCATATTCTCTTAATCGTGGAGCAAGTTCAATAATAAACCTAGAATAGGCGTCTTTATCTTCCATGTTCATAAATTCAAAATCGACATTAATCCCATCTACTTTGTATTTGGTAGCAAGTTGTACAATTTGCTCAATCATTTCGGTTCTTAATGTATAATCATTCAATATTTCAGAGGTTTTGGCTTTCATAGAATTATTGGAAAACATTGGCCAAATTTTGTATCCTTTTTCTCTCGCCCATGCAATATAGGCTTCTCCTCCTTTTTTGGTATTATCGTTAATAACAACACCATCTGCATTTTTTAGTGAAAAGAAGGATGGGCTTACTACATTAATCCCTGGTATGGTTTCGTTTCTTACTGGCGCCTCTACATATTCGGAATAATAATCCCATACTAAATTTATTTTTCCTGCAATTTGTGGTTTTGTTTCTAATTTTTCTCTTACAGTTGTTTTATTGGCTAGTTTATCAGATTTAATATAACCAATTTTTCCATTTCCTGTACGAATACGGCTATATCCATCTTTTTCTGAAATAACCACTACTTTGGAACCCTGGTCTAGTTTATCTACGGTTCTTGCAATTAGTTTTGTGGTTGCTTTTACAGTTACTTTTTTGGAAGTATCCGCTTTTATTAATTCTCTGTCTAAAGAATCTAATGTAATAACTTTATTATCAATATTCTCAATTTCAAGATTATATATTTTTGCCATTTCTGAAATTGGTAAATAAAATACACCATCTTTTCTTAGTGCACCATCCACTAATTTTACCTCTGCACTATTTACCATCATCTTTTTTTGAGTTAAAGAAAGAACTGCCACTTTTGTATCCGAAGTTGTAATAATTTGATTGTTTGTTTTGTCATAATAAATTTGTCCATCAAAATAGTTTTCAATATCCTCCATAGATGCATATACAACATTACTTTCATTAATCCATATATCATGTTTTAATTTTCCTGTTACGTTATTGTTATTGATAATAAAATTAATTTTGCCTTCATTTGGGTCTTTTTTAAAGTTTGGTGAAATAATTAAAACAATACAAGCAAGCATCAGTAATGCTCCCACAACAACAATTTTCTTCCAAATATTCTTTTTTTCTTTCTTAACTTTGGCTCTTTTTCCTTCTTTACTGTTTTCCATTAAAATTCTCCTTTTTCTTTTTTAGTATGCTACTACTATATCATAAAATACATTTTTCGCAAATAATTTTAAAAGAATTTTAAGAAAATTTCTCTTTTGGACTCCATACAATTTACTTAAAATCCTGTAAAACTATTTCTTTTTTCCATATTTTATAGTATAATAATACTGTAGTTTTAAAAAAGTGAGGGTGATGTTTATGTGGCAAGTATGGTTAGTTATTTCTGGAATTTGTTTTATTTTAGAAATTATTACAATTGGCTTTTTAGTATTTTGGTTTGCCATTGGTGCTTTAATTACCGCTCTTGTTAGTTTGTTTACCGATAATATTATTGTTCAAACCACTGTATTTGTCCTTAGTTCTACTGCCTTACTATTTCTTACAAAACCATTTGTAAAAAAATTTTCTAAAGAAGATAAAGTTCAAACCAATGCTTATTCTGTCATTGGAAAAAAAGGAATTGTTACAAAAGAAATCTCAGAAAAGACAGGAATTGGCTTAGTTAGCGTTGGTAGTGAGGTTTGGACTGCAAAAGCTTCTTCTTCTATTCCAAAAGGTAGCGAAGTCATCATAAAAGAAATTGATGGTGTAAAAGTAATTGTTGAGCCTATTACAGAGCCTGTTTTAAAATAGTTTTTGATATTTTTATATATATTTTTAAGGAGGATTTATTATGGCATTTTTAATTATATTATTAATCATTATCGTGATTATTGCATTTAAATCAATTAAAATTGTTAAACAAGCCGAGGTGTACATTATTGAAAGACTTGGTAAATACCACAAAATTGCAGATGCTGGTCTTACCATTATTGTTCCATTTATTGACCATGTTCGTAGTGTTGTAAGTTTAAAACAACAAACCATGGATATTCCACCTCAAGGCGTTATTACCAAAGATAATGTTACGATTACAATTGATACAGTTGTATTCTATAAAATAACCGACCCTGCAAAAGCAGTGTACGAAATTCAAAGTTTGAAAAAAGGTATTGAATATTTGGCCATTACTACCATTCGTGATATTGTTGGTAAAATGGACTTAGATGCTACCTTTAGTTCAAGAGATGCGATTAACGACCAATTACGTGTCATCTTAGATGAAGCAACCGACCAATGGGGCTGTAAAGTTGACCGTGTGGAAATTAAGGATATTACCCCACCTGCTGATATTCGTGACGCCATGGAAAAACAAATGAATGCAGAACGTAATAAAAGGGCTTTAATTTTACAAGCAGAAGGAGAAAGACAATCTGCCATTACCATTGCTGAAGGACAAAAAGAAGCTGCCATTTTACAAGCAGAAGCTGACCGTGAAGCAAAAATAAGACGTGCAGCCGGTGAAGCAGACGCCATCAAAAAAGTAGCAGAAGCAAAAGCAAAAGAAGTAGAAATGATTTATGCTGCAATGAAAAAAGCCGAACCAGACGATAAGTTAGTTCAACTAAAATCGTTAGAAGCATTAGAAGAAGTTGCCAAAGGAGACGCAAACAAAGTGTTTATTCCATTTGAAGCGACAAAAGCACTTTCTAGCTTAGGTGCTATCAAAGAAATTTTTAATGATGAAAAGAAATAATAAGATGTAAAGCAAAAGGGAATTCGATAATCGAATTCCCTTTTGCTGTTTCAACATTGACTGTTATTGTTCAGACATAATTCACTTTTAAGAACCCCCAGTCAGCTTCGCTGACAGCCCCCTTGTTAAAGGGGCTTTCTTGCAACGCTTCGTAAGAATACGTAAATTGAAACTATTTACAGAATATTATTTTTTATGATTTTGCACTTATTAATTGCATACAAACTCCAAAGGCTTTACAGGAAAGCCCCTTTAACAAGGGGGCTGCCGCGGAGCGGCTGGGGGTTCTTAAAAGCAATTAATATAAAAAATTATTACCTCTGAATTGTTATATTTGACTTTTATTAATGAATTCGCATTAATTTAAAATCCAAATAATCCCCACTAACTAGATTAAATTCGATTCCTTCTACCTTTCCTTCAATGGCGTCTTTGTGGGAATGGGAATGTAAATGCCCATACATACATTTTTGTACATGGTATTGTTTCATGGTTTCTACAAATTGTAGCTCTAGTTTGTTTAGGATAGCTGAATTGGTAATTGGTGGATAGTGCATGAAGACATAAATTGGCTTATCTTCTCCGTATTTGGTTATTCCTTCATGGAGGGATAATTCTAGCCTTCCTAATTCACGGTTTAGTATTTTTCCTTGTCCTTCTAAATCGTTTAAGGTCCAGCCTCTTGTTCCGGTTAGGATAATTCCTTCGTAAAAAAAGCTATTATTAAATAAAAAATCAATCGTATCAAAATGGTTTTCGGCTAAATAATTTTTCATTTTGGTTATGGTTGTCCACCAATAATCGTGGTTTCCTTTTAATAAGATTTTTCTTCCTGGTAACTCGTTTAGGTATTGGAAATCGAGATACGCCTCTTCTAGACTCATAGCCCATGAAAAATCACCGTGGTAATACCACGACATCGTCGTTCTTTACTTTTTTTAACCAATCTTCTTTTATTTTTTGTTCGTGATTTTCCCAATTGTCTCCAAAAATGTTCATTGGTTTTGGATTTTTGAAAGACAAATGTAAATCGGCTATTACATAGATTGCCATGTTTATTTCCTTTCTTTATTTTTCTTATCATCTAGTAATCGAGTCGATGTGGGTATCCCCCTATAACATGCCTATTTTTAAATTAGGAATGGCGTTTAAGGATAAATCGGAGGTTTCTCCTTGTATAAAATGATAATACCCAGCAGAGGCTATCATAGCAGCATTATCGGTGCATAGCGAAAGTTCTGGATAATATACTTCTACTCCCTCTTCTTGTCCCATTTTAAAAAAAGCTTCTCTTATATGAAAATTGGCAGAAACGCCTCCTGCAATTGCTAATTTTTTTACGTTTAATTGCTGTAAGGCTTTTTTGGTATTGGTAAGGAGCATATCAATTACTGTTTGTTCAAAACTGGCACATAAATCCGCCTTATTTACTTCTGGATTTTTATGGTACAGATTTAAAATTGCCGTTTTAATTCCACTAAAACTAAAATCCAAACTATTATCAAAATACGTATGTGGTAACGGAATATTCACCTTTCCTTCTTTTGCAAGTTTATCAATTTTGGGTCCTCCCGGATAGGGTAAGCCAATTACTCTTGCTACTTTATCGAAAGCCTCTCCTATGGCATCATCTCTTGTGTGTGCTAATATTTCAAATTCAGTATAGTCTTTGATGTGGACTAAATGGGTATGTCCACCTGATATTACCAAGCATAAAAATGGTGGCTGTAAATCTTTATGAGTAATATAGTTTGCCGCAATATGTCCTTCAATGTGGTTTACTCCTACCAATGGTTTACTAAGAGCATATGCTAATGCTTTTGCATAGGCAACTCCTACTAAAAGAGCTCCTACTAATCCCGGACCATAGGTTGGGCAAATAGCGGAAATTTCCTCATAAGAAATGTTCGCTTGTTCTAGTGCTTCTTTGGTAACGGCTGAAATAGCTTCTACATGGTTTCTGGATGCAATTTCTGGAACCACTCCTCCAAATTGTTTATGAATATCAATTTGAGAATGTATCACGTTAGAAAGAACCTCTCTTCCATTTTTTACAACTGCAACGGAGGTTTCATCACAACTTGATTCAATTCCTAAGGTATAAATATCGTTCTTCATTTTATTTTCCTTTTTCTAGTTTGTTTTATTTTTACGGGTCGCCCCTACATCATGCCAAATAGCATTCCAATTAGATTAAATAATCCTGTTGTAATCCAACCAATAATTGGCGAAATCAATTTTCCGGCAAGACCTGTTATCCATAAAATTAGAAATGCAATATAAAAGTATTGTTGATAAGTATCCAGCCATGTTTTTACTTTATAAGACATGAAGTTTCGAAAAATTTTGCTACCATCTAGTGGTGGAAGTGGAATTAAATTAAACACACCAAGTCCCACATTCACAATAGCAGCCGATTGAATCATAATCATCACATAAAAGCCAATTTGTGAAATAGCAAAACTTGGAAAGAATTTGCCAATCACAAAATAAAGAAGAGTAAACACAATTGCTAAAACAAAATTCATAGCTGGACCTGCCACCGAAACAATCGCCTCTCCTGCTGACATAGAATGTTTCCTATCAAAATTTCGCGGATTAATCTCAACTGGTTTTCCCCATCCAATATGAGCAAAAATAAGTAGTACAAAACCAATTGGATCCATATGGCTAAGTGGGTTTAAATTCAATCTTCCTTGCATTTTGGGTGTATCATCCCCTAATTTGTATGCCGCAAATGCATGAGCAAATTCATGAAATGTAATCGCAACAATAACTCCTGGAAGGGTTAATAATAAAGTAACTATTTCCAGTTTCCCCATACTCATCATTCCATAAATCACACTAATTCCTAAAATAATATATAAAATTCGTTTATCATAAGAAAAATGAAACATAACCTCTCTCCTTTACCTTATTACAAATCTTGTTTTAATTTATTTATGTGCCTTTTAAAACTCCTTAATCGTTTTAAACATAAACTCTAATTTATTGATAACCTTTTCAGTATGATAATGGCCACAGTACCATTTTTTATAATGAAGTCTATTCTCTACAGTATCTAAAAATTTTTCTGTATCTTGGTCTACTTTTGACTGGTCTATTCCTTGTAGAAATACTTCATATGGTAAATACTTGTATGGACAAGTATGAGTTAAAACCACATCGACATTCAAATTATTTTTAATCATTTCTAAAACTTTACTTTTTGTTTCTTCACTTGGTTGTTCGTTCTTCCACCATCCTAATTTTCTTAATATTCTTATTTCTTTATCAACGCTATATGCTCCACCTATAACTAATACCTTTTTATTATTTAAGTTATAAATTTCTCCATCTTTTGCAAAAAGTAAACTAGGATATTTCTTTTCGCAATATACAATACCACCTTTAAAAATTCTTTCTTTGTATGTATCTATATTTTCTGGTCGTTGTTCATGATTACCGTGAATACAAAATAGAGTAATTGGTAAACTATTTAATTGTTGTTTTAATTCAATATCTTTTTGTCCATAATAATTTATTCCCGCATCTCCTAAAATAATTAGAATATCATCTTTTGTAGTATGAATAGTGTAACACAAATCTAATACTCTTGTAAATTCTCGGTGCATATCTCCTGTTATATAAATCATATTTTTTTCCTCTTTGCAATTATCGTTTTTAATCCATTCATTTATTATCATTTTCTTACCAAATATTATATTGTGTATTTTTAATAAATTTACTTATTTAAAACCTCTTCATAAACCGCAATTTCTAGTAATTCTTCCAATGTACTTTTACAATTGCTCTTTACTCTATTTTGTTTTTTCTCTAAATTCTCAATATTTACTACTGAAATTATTTGTGGATTATATATTTTGCTATAGTCTTGTTCACTCATTACACAATTTATGTTTAAATCACAAATCATTCCATCCCATCTATAATATGAATGATAATATAACTCATTAAACATACTAGAACATTTAGCAGTTACTGCTTCTCCTTTTTTAAGGAATTTAAGTAAGAACAACGTATTTACATGGCAATTTCTATTTAAATCTGCATTCTGAATATAAGTTGCAATCTCTTTATTTTCACTATAATATTCATTTGCAAAAAAGAAATTATATTTTCCTAAGCAAGATTCTATATTAACGGAATTATCCTCCATATCATATATTTTGTCTATCAATCCCACATCAACTAATCCATCTACAAAAGCCTGTACATTACTTGCATTTTTAGTAATCTTTTTTATGGCATAATCCAAATATGTTTTATCATTAAATGCATATTTACTTAAAATCTTATGAAATTCCTCAAAAAATTGTGGTTGTGCAACCGTTAATTGAAATAAAGAATCAAAAACATCATAATCATTATGTGCAAATTTATTTTCTTTTCTAAAATCTACATTACAAAACTTACTATACTCATCGATAACTTTTTTTAAAATTTCCATCTGCTTTGTTTTATTTTCTGCTTCCCAATTATCACAAATGAAATCTAAATCAATTTTTTCTTTCATCATTTTCTCCTCTACTTTGAATAGTATTAAGGTATTCATATCATTATATCCTATTCATAATATAATTTTTAGCTTACACAAGTGGTTTCATTGTTGGGAATAGTAGCACATCACGAATTGAGGCTGAATCGGTTAGTAGCATGATTAATCGGTCAATTCCCATTCCTAATCCACCTGTTGGTGGTAGACCGATTTCTAGACTTTGTACAAAGTCTTCGTCCATCATGTTGGCTTCTTCGTCTCCTGCTTCTCTTGCTTCTACTTGTTTTTTGAATCTTTCGTATTGGTCGATTGGGTCGTTTAATTCTGAATAAGCGTTGCCATACTCTCTTCCTCCAATGAATAATTCAAATCGCTCGGTTAGTCTTGGGTCTGTTGGTTTTCTTTTGGTTAATGGTGATACTTCTACTGGGTAATCGTAAATAAAGGTTGGCTCTATTAGGGTTTCTTCTACATATTCTTCAAAGAAAATGTTAATGATGTTTCCTCTTGTTTTTTTGATATCATCTACTTGTAATTTTCTTTCTTCGACTAGTTTTACTGCTTCTTCGTCTGTATTAATTTGGCTAAAGTCAATTCCCGTTACTTCTTTAATGGCATCAATCATCGTAATTCTTTTCCAAGATGGCGTTAAATCAATCTCCGTTCCTTGATAAGTAATTTTTGTGGTTCCTAGAATATTTTTGGCAATGGTAGATACCATTTCTTCAGTAATGTTCATCATATCATTATAATCTTCATAAGCAGCATACAATTCCATAGAAGTGAATTCTGGATTATGTTTTAAATCCATTCCTTCATTTCGAAATAATCTTCCTATTTCATATACTTTATCAAACCCACCAACAATTAAACGTTTTAAATATAATTCTGGTGCAATTCTTAAATACATATCAATATCTAATGCATTATGATGTGTTACAAATGGTCTTGCGGTTGCTCCTCCTGCAATGGTATTTAAAATTGGTGTTTCTACTTCTATATAACCTTTGGTATCTAAAAAATCTCTCATTTCTTTGATGATGCGACTTCTTAATTCAAACGTCTTTTTTACTTCTGGGTTTACAATTAAATCCGTATATCTTTGGCGATAACGTAAATCTGGGTCCTTTAACCCATGGAATTTTTCTGGAAGTGGTCGTAAGGATTTTGTTAGTAATGTTACATTTTTGGCATGTACCGATATTTCTTCGGTTCTGGTTTTAAAAACAAAACCAGTAATACCTATAATATCTCCAATATCATAAGTTTTAAATTCTTTGTAACTTTCTTCTCCTAAATCATTAATACTAACATAGCTTTGTATTTCTTCATCACAATCTTGAATGGTACAAAAAGAGGCTTTTCCCATAATTCTTTTTGCAATAATTCTTCCTGCAATTGTTACATCTTTTTCCTCAAATTCTTCAAATTTTTCTTTGATTTCTCCTGCTGTATTGGTCCTATCGAACTTCGTAATTTCAAATGGATTTTTTCCATTTTGTTGTAACTCTTCTAACTTCTCTTTTCTTACTTGCATAAGATGATTTACATCTAATTCTTGTTCTTCATTTACATTGTTTTCTTTTTCACTCATTTTCTTCCCTATCCTTTCTATGATATCTTATTATACCCCAGAAACTCGCTAATGTAAAGGAAAAAAGCGAAGAAATTATCCTTTCTTCGCTTTTTTTCATTAACCCCAGTATCGCCAGAAAGTATTGCCATTAGTTTCCTGTAACGTTTATCCCAATTACTCTTATGGTAACTTTTTGTCGAAACGGAGAAAGCAAAGAGTACAAATCTTGCTTCTCCTTGCTTTTTAAAACTTGAAAATATAACATTCCTGGTTTTTCCGTCCATACTGTAAAGCAGCTTCATGACTGCTAAAGTAAATATCTAGTTTTTCACTTGATATTGCTCCTCCTCGGTCTTGCACTACAAACCATCCTCCATTCGGTTTATCTCTTAGTCCTGGAATATAAATGATTGTTCCGAATTCATACATTTCGCCTGCTGCAACAGTATACCACTGTATTACTTGAGATTCAGAAGCTGTTTGACCATCTTCTTTTCCGCAACACTTTATGCAAGCGCAATATGCTGATGTATTCATCATGCATATACTCGGAGTCATTCCTATTACTTTTGTACCTATTTGTGGATTTCTTGCAATTGCCTCTTTTAAAAACTTCTCCATTTCGGTTTGTCTTTCCTTGGCTAGCAAGATTTCCTCCTTGTAGATGGACATTCTAGGCTTTAGTGATTCTATTCGAGCAGGAATGGGGAGTGTATCCATATAACGTTTTGCCTGTTCCTTTACAGAAAGATGTTCTGTCATAACTGTAGTAGAAGACATTGTGATGCCGTATTCTTTTTCTTGTTTTTCAATGTTTTTATTAACTATGAAAATAACAAGAAAAACAATCAAACATAAACCAATGGCACCTTTTATAAAAGCCTCTGCTAATATGCTCCAAAACTCCTCTACTCTCCGCCTTCTTTTCATTACTGTTATCATCTTTTGATCTCCTTTCAAAAATTTCCATAGAGGAAACTTCATTTTATACTTTAAACCTATTTCTATTATACCACTTATTCAACATAAAGTCTAATTTAGATTAAATTATTGCATTTTTTGCTGTTTTATGGTAAACTAATTGTATGCTAAAAAATCACTATTTAAAGGAGAGAGATTATGACTTATACCCATTTAACAAAATTTACACTTGATTCACCTAGGCTTATTAAAGAAATTATTCAGGAATTTTCCAACAATCCTGAATTCTCTTCAATTCGGGTAGAAAGATTTGACAGTTTTTGCTTTGATGTGAGTAGAATCGATTGCGAAGTAATTAAGGCTCTTAATACTTCCAAATTGCGAATTGCTTATCTACATATTCTTATTGCCAGAAGCATTGTATTACAACAAGAAAATTCTGAACTTTGGAATCTTGTTTTTATGTTAACTTTCTACCCTACGGATTGCCTTGACCTCGACAATTACCTCGGTTCCTTAGCAGAGAAATGCCACATCTCTCTGCCGTAGTGAAAAAAGTGCCGCGTTTTTAGGCGGCACTTTTTCGTAGTTCTCTTGCATGTTCTAAGGCAATGTTACTTACTTCTCCACTTGCAATTCTTGCAATTTCACGAATTGTTTCTTCTTCGTTTAATTTCTCGATACTTGTTTTTGTTATCTCGTTTTCTACCTTTTTACTAATATAGTAATTATAATCTCCTTTTGCTGCAATGGATGCTAAATGGGTAATACATAATACTTGATGATGGTTTGCAATTTGTTTCATTTTACCAGCTACTCGGTTTGCTGCAATTCCACTAATTCCTGTATCAATTTCATCAAAAATAAGAATTGGCACTTGATCTACACCGGCAAGTACATGTTTTATGGCTAGCATAATTCGAGACATTTCTCCTCCTGAGGCAATTTTCGTAAGTGGTTTAAAATCATCTCCTGTATTTGTTTTAATATAGAATTCTACTTTATCTAATCCATTTTTATGAAAATGGTTGTCTTCATCAAATTCAACTTGTATTTGAAAGTTTGCTTGTTTCATTTCTAAATCTTGTAGTTCTTCCGTAATCTTATTGGATAATACTTGAGCATTATGGGTTCTTGCCAAATTCATTTGTTTTGCTAATATTACCATACTCTTTTCTAATTCTTCTCTTCTTTGTTTTAAAGCATTTCGGTATTCTTCTAAATTTTCAATTTGTTCAATTTCTTTTTTTATTTCTTCTCCATATGTTAAAATTTCTAGTATGGTATTTCCATATTTTCGTTTTAAAGAAAATATCAAATCCAATCTTGTTTCGATTTTACTTCGTTCTTCTTCATCAAATTCTGTATCTTCTTTTAAACAACTAATATCTCTTGAAAATTCTTGTATATCATAGTAAATACTTCTTAAATTGTTTAGTTTTTCTTCATAAATAATATCCAAACCTTCTATTTTTTCTAATGCTCTTACTGCTTTTGAAATGGAATCAATTGCATTTTCTCCAATCTCAAGGTCCACTTCTTCTAAGCCTTCAGTAATTTTTTCAGAATGTAGCATTTTGGTTCGTATTGCCTCTAAGTTTTCTTCTTCCCCTTCTTTTAGTTTTGCCTCTTCTATTTCATTTACTTGATATTGTAACAAATCTAGCTTTCTTTGCTTTTCCTTCTCATCTCCATAGTTTGCTTCTAGTTTGGCTTTTACTTCACAATATTCCTCATATTGTTTTTGGTATTTTTCTTTTAATGTCATTATTTCCTCTCCGTACAAATCCATCTAAATATTGAATATGAGAAGTAGTGTCTAGTATGGTTTGGTTATCTTGTTGTCCATGAATATCAATAATATTTCTCATAAATTCCTTTAATTCGTTAACCGTTACCATTCTTCCATTGATTTTACACAAATTTCTCCCATTTTGGTAAATTTCTCTAGAAATAATGATATTCCCATCAATCGCATTTTCGTGGTTTGGCAAATACAGGCATACTTCTACAAAAGAATAGTCTTGCCCTTTTCTTATCATTTCTTTTGAAAATCGTCCTCCTGAAATAATCGCCAAAGAATCAATAATTAATGTTTTTCCTGCACCTGTTTCTCCTGTTAACACATTTAATCCTTGGTTTAAGTCAATACTAATATCATCTATAATTCCAATGTTCTTAATATGTAAATTTGATATCATTTTACTTCCTCCTATCTTAATTTTTTTCGTAGACTACTTTATACCGTCTTTCTTAGTTCTTTATGAGCCATCTCTACTATTTGTTTTATCTTTTCTCTTTTCACAAATAAATCAAACTCATTTTTTGTTTTTTGTACATATAGCAAATATTCGATATTCCCATTTCCACCCTTTATTGGTGAATACTCTAGACTTTGTACTGTAAAACCTAAACTACTTGCATATAGCATTATCTTTTCAATCACTTTTGCATGTGTTTTTTTATCTTTTACAATTCCATTTTTGTTTAATGCTTCTGGTCCTGCTTCAAATTGTGGTTTAATTAATACTACCATTTCTCCATTCTCTTTTAATAATTGATATGCCTTTTCTAATACGTGCGTTAAGGAAATAAATGAAACATCAATGGAAATAAAATCTACCTTTTCCCATTCTTCCGAAACTTCCTTAATGTTGGTACCTTCTAAATTAACAACCCTTTTATCTTCTTTTAAAGAATCTACTAATTGCCCATGCCCAACATCAATAGCATATACTTTTCTTACCCCATTTTGTAACATGCAATCAGTAAATCCACCAGTAGATGCTCCAATATCTATTGCTATTTTTTCCTGTAAACGAATTCCAAATGCTTCAATTGCTTTTTGTAGTTTTAGCCCACCACGGCTAACAAATGGCAAAACTTCTCCTTTAATTTCTATCTTGCTACCTTCTTCCACCATTTTACTTGGCTTATCTACTAACTCTCCCTCTACAAAAATGCACTTTTGTTTGATTGCATACTGTGCCTTTTGTCTAGTAGAAAAATGCTTCTTTTCCACTAATAAACAATCGATTCGTTTCATCCTTCTATCTCCTTAAAATCACAAACAAATTTTTGTTTGTATTAATTATATCGTACTTTTGTTCTTTGTCAATAGTTTTTCTAAAAATTTTATTTTTTTCTTTAACTAGTACAATTACAAAATCCTCCTAGATTAGTAAAAGAGCATTCTTTTTTGAATGCTCTTTAATATTGGTGACCCCTACGGGAATCGAACCCATGATTCAGCCTTGAGAGGGCTGCGTCTTAACCGCTTGACCAAGGGGCCTTATTGTGTAACTGGCAAGATTTCTTAAGAACCTCACTCACAGGCTTTATCTGTGCAGTAGGTCAGGTTCTTGTTTTTATTCTTTACATAGGATACCATGTTTTTTCGTTTCTGTCAAATGCATTTTTGTAATATTTCGTTTAATCGTTTGTTTTGTTTGGTTAAGTATAAATATCCAATTAGTCCTTCAAAGGCGGTAGAATACATATATTCTGTGACATCCGCGTTTTTGGGTAAATGGTGATTTCCGTGTGTTTCGTGCTCTTCTTACAATGTCTTTTTCTTCTTCGGTTAAGTCTGGCATAATTTTTTCTAATATGTGTGCTTGTGCTGCTGCTTTTACATATTGAATAGCTTCTATATGTAATTTATGCGGGTTTTGTTTCGTGGTATTAACAAGATGTGTTCGTATATATAATTCATATACCGCATCCCCTACATATGCCCATACCAGTGGTGACATGAAATTTACTTCTTCTTTTCCTTTTGTTAACATATTTTCAAATATGGTTTCCATATATTCTCCTTATTTTACTGTTTCTATGGTAATTCTTCCCATTTTTCCGGTTCGAAAATCGTCGATGATGATACCTGCTACTCTTTCTTCATCAATATAACCTCCAGAAAGAATTGCTCCTCTTTTTTTTGCAATTCTGGTTATGATTTCGGCTACCTGTTCATTCGGATTTTCGATTGTTTTAGTTATTGTTTCTAATTCTTCTTTTGTTATTTTGTATCTTTCTAATAGTCGTTCTTCTTTGTTTTGTATGAACCATTTTACTAAATAAAAAGCCATTTGTGTTTTTTCTAATATTTCGTCTTTAATGGTACCAGTTACGGATAAATGCAAGCCTACTGTTTCGGATTCAAATTTTGGCCATAAAATACCCGGAGTATCTAATAATTCAATTTCATTCGATACACGAATCCACTGTTTTTGTTTGGTAAACCCTGGTTTGTTTCCAACGCCAGCCGATGTCTTTTTTGCCATTCGATTAATCAAAGAAGATTTTCCTACATTGGGAATTCCTAAAATCATCATACGAACCGATTTCCCTACTCTTCCTTTTTGAATGCTTTTACTTACCTCTTCTTTTGCCATTTCTTTTATGGTACGAATTAATTCTTGCACTCCTACACCCGAATTAGAGTCTGTCAAAACCGCTTTTATCCCTTTATTTTCAAAATCCTTCACCCATTTTTGGTTTTCTTTTTCCTCTGCCAAATCACATTTATTTAGTACAACGATTTTCTTCTTACTGCCTACAATTTCCTTAATATCTGGATTTTGACTAGAAACTGGAATACGAGCATCCAACAACTCTAATACAATATCAACTAGCTTCAAATCTTCTAAAATCTGCCTTTTGGTTTTTACCATATGCCCCGGATACCAGTTGATGGCAACTTTAGAAATTTCCTTTCTATTATTCATTTATATCCCTTCCTAATCATACTTTATATCATTTTCCCTATCTCTTCACTTTGTTCTAATAATTACGATATTCGTTTTGGTCTGCTCTTTCATCTAGTTTACGGTCGTATTCTTCATTTTTGTAAAACCAATCTGTTTTTTTGTCTACTGGGTGATTGGTTCTGTTTTTATCCATTAGCATATTAAAGAATACCACAATTGGTAATACCACTCCAATAAAGGATGCAAATGCGTTTGAGTAATCCGTTAGTGTAGTAGAACCTGCCATAATTCCTGTTATAATTTGGTATAAGTGGGTTCCAAAATAGCTGCCATATGCAATTAAATAGATAATCGTTCCAAATAGATTTCTTTTTGCTACAAATGCAATGGCAAGTAACGTAACAAATAATACGATAATTTCCATGTTCATGTTCATTGCTGTAAAACCAATTTCTACTCCTATACTTGTTGTAAATGCTACCACTAATCGAAATACCCAAAACATTACCATAAAGCTTAATAATAAATAACTAGTTAAACTTCTCATCTTCTGTATCCTCCCAAATAATTTTAAAATTACCTTTTACATCTTTACTTCTCTTTTAAGGCATACCTATTTTATCACACTATCGCTCTTTTCGCAAATGCCTATTTTATTTTTTCACTTTTGCCTACTAAACCTTTGCCTCCATCCTTCTTTCATTGTACCTTTACTACTTTATTGTCAGTTTTAGAAAAATATTTCTTTTATCACTTTCTTTTGATTTTTATAAATATTTTTTGCTTTTTATGAAAAAATATAACATAACAATTCTAATTTTGGGAGGAAGAAGCATTGAATCAAATTTTGTCTTCAAATGAAAATGGAAATTTACCTTCTTCACCATCAAGTCATAAAAATCATTCTCGTTTTTTCAAATTTCAATTTGTTTTTTGCTTGATCGGTGCCATTCTTTCTTGTGGCTATTATGTGTATTTGCAATATGATAAAAATAAACACGAAGCACTCTCTTACGAAATATTAAATCGTACCAATATTACTAGTTTATACGAAAATACCGAGTCAAATTATTCTAGTGCACGTGTAGCAAATAATAATATTTACGAAACGAACGGAACTGGTTTTTCCATTGTTGGTATTATTGAAATTAAAATCATTGGTGTTCATTATCCGATTATCAATGAATTTCGTTATGATTTATTAAAAATTGCTCCTTGCAAATTTTTTGGTCCTAACCCTAATGAAATACGGTAATTTTTGCATTGCTGGCCATAATTATAATAACTACCAATTTTTTAGTCGCTTAAAAAAATTAAATATAGGAGATGTGATTGATATTTATGATTTAAAGCGGAGGAAAAATCTCTTATGAAGTATATGATAGCTTTGAAACTGACTATGATGATTTATCTTGCACAAGCCAAAATACCGAAGGAAAGCGAGAAATCACCTTAGTGACTTGTAATAATATAAAAAATAAAAGAAGAGTGATAAAAGCACGTCAAAAGCCTCTACTATAAGAAATAAATTCATAGTTATTCTTTCTTTTAACCATTACGATAATCTACGACAAAAAGGATAAGCTTTTGCTTATCCTCCCAATTTCTTATTTACTTTCCATTAGATATTTTTGTAATCACTAGTTTTTTTATAAGCATATACTGCTGAAATAGCAAGTACTGCAATTACCGCAATAACAGCATAATCATCTGCACCAGTTTGTGGTAAATTAGTAGTATTGTTATATGTGCTTGCTGTATTGGTTTGAATTTGTTGTGGAACATTAATTGTTGTATCATTACCTAATGTATTATTGGTATCAATTTCATTTCCTCCAACTGTTGTAGTTTCTGGTGTAATTGTAATTGTGTCTCCTGTTGCAAATACAACGGTTGCTCCTAATAAGATTACTACTAACATTACTAAACATACTCTTTTTAAATTTGTCATATGAATTCCCTCACTTCTAAATATTTTAATATTATTATTCTTAATCTATTAATATTTATACTACATATTTTTTCTAATTGCAAGTGTTTTTTTTATTTTTTGTAAAATGTATTTAATTTGTAATATTTCCGTAGTATAATAGTAATATTCTTACAAGAAAGGATTTTTTATCATGAATTTGAAATATATTGAAAAATTGGAATATTCTACTATTTTGGACAAACTTTCTAGTTTCTGTCTTACCGATTATGGAAAAGATTTGTGCCATTCTTTAATACCAAATTCCAATAAGCAAGAGGTTTCAAACTTATTAGAGGAAACTTCGGAGGCGGTTCGTTTATTATCGGAAAAGGAGCCTTCTTTTGGAACTGTAAAAAAGGTGGATTATTCCTTAAAAATATTAGATAGCAATGGTGTTTTAACTTTGGAAATGATTTTACAATTAACACAAATTTTTAAAACAAGCGCTGTTTTAAAAGATTACTTTTATACAGACCACGATGTTTCGTGTTTCCCATTTTGTGAAACTTATTTTTCAAAGTTGTATCACAATCCTTCTATTATAAAATCAGTAGAACATGCCATTATCGATGAAAATACTATTTCCGATGCGGCTTCTTCAAAACTTTCTTCTCTTCGTAAGGAAATGAAAAAAATAGAAGATGAAATTAAAGAAAAGTTAAACCATTTTCTACACTCTTCTAGTTATTCAAAATATATACAAGAAAGTATTATTACTATACGAAACAATCGCTATGTTATCCCTGTAAAAGAAGAATATCGAAGTTTTGTAAAGGGATTTCTTCATGATATTTCTACTAGTGGTTCTACGGTATTTATTGAACCGATGGCAGTTTTTGAATTAAACAATAAACTACATGTTTTGCAATTAGAAGAAACCATAGAAATAGAACATATTTTGCAACAATTGTCCTTGCAATTTTTACCTTATACCGCACAATTACAAGAAGATTACGATACCATTGGTCACATAGACTTTATTTTTGCCAAAGCAAAATATGCCCTTTTTTTACATGCCACAAAACCTAATATTAATGAGGATAAATGTATTTCTTTGGTGGAGGCTCGTCATCCGCTTATTGCAAAAGAAACTATGGTACCTCTTACCATTGAACTTGGTAAAACCTATTCTTCTCTTATTATTACTGGTCCTAATACTGGTGGAAAAACCGTTAGTTTGAAAACAACTGGTTTACTTTGTCTAATGGCTTGTAGCGGTCTTTTTATTCCTGCAAAAGAGGAAAGTAGTATTTATGTGTTTGACCAATATTTTGCAGATATTGGAGATGAACAAAGTATTGTAGAATCGCTTAGTACGTTTTCTTCTCATATGAGCCATATTGTGCATATTTTAGAAGAATCCACTTCTGAAAGTTTGGTATTATTAGATGAACTTGGCTCCGGTACAGACCCTATTGAGGGAAGCAGTTTAGCGATTAGCATTTTAGAAACACTGTCTAAGCATCATACTCTTTGTATTTCTACTTCGCATTATACGGAACTTAAAAATTATGCTCTTGTAACCGATGGGTTTGAAAATGCTAGTGTACGGGTTTGATTTTGAAAGTTTAAAACCAACCTATCAACTACTTATTGGCATTCCTGGTAGAAGTAATGCTTTTGCAATTAGTAAAAAATTAGGCTTATCTTCTTCTATTATTAAAAGAGCGGAAAGTCTTTTACAAGATGACCAAATTCATGTAGAAGAACTTCTAAAAAATATTTATGATGATAAATTATGGATTGAGCAAGAAAAGCAAGAAATCGAAAAGAATTCCAATCAAATTACTTTGCTTCGCAAATCTTTAGAAGAAAAGCAACGACGTTTTGATGAAAAACGGTTCTGATATTTTAGAAAAAGCAAAACAAGAAGCAAGAAAAATTTTGCTTAATGCCAAAGAGGAAGCTAGTTTTTGCATTTCACAAATGAATGAACTTTCGAAAAATGCAACTATGAATTCAGTAAAAGAATTAAACTCTATTCGAAATCGATTAAATGCGTCTTTAAAAGAAACCTCTTCTACTATTATTGCTAATGAGGAAAAGCAAAATGGTGTGTTAGAAACGGATTTAAAAATTGGTACTAAGGTTTTTATTTCGTATTTAGGGCAAGAAGGTATTGTAATGAGTCTACCAAATAAGTCTCATCAAGTGCAAGTTCAAATTGGCAGTATGAAAATGCAAATTCCTGTAATACGTATTTCTAACATCATTGATACGAATTCTACCCCTTCTTCAAATGGTGCTACCAATTATAAGAACCTCACTCAACAACACAAACAAAGCTCATGGGAGGATCCCCGAGAACCTTGTTGTTTACACAATAAATCCAATAAACGAAAAACTGTTACAACAGAAATTAATGTGATTGGGTATCATGTAGATGAAGCTACTTTTGTGATTGATAAGTATTTAGACGATTGTGCTCTTGCGAAGTTAAGTCCAGTTCGCATTGTGCATGGAAAAGGAACAGGTGCTTTAAGGAAGGGCATTCATGAGTTTCTAAAGACGAATTCTCATGTGAAAAGTTTTCGCCTTGGCACTTTTGGCGAAGGCGAAATGGGTGTTACAGTTGTGGAATTGAAATGAAATATCTATATTTTTAATAAAGAGCAGACTGTATCTGCTCTTTTTCTAAATATTCTTTTCTATGCATAAGCTTGTCTTTTTCGAAATGCTAATAAATTGGTAATTTCCGTTTGTGTATTTTTTGCTCTTTTGGTTTTAGCCGCTTTTTCTTGTTGTATTTGACGTGCTTGTCGTTCTGCCATTGTTTGGCAAATTGCTTTTTGATAAGTAAAATGGGTATCTTGCGCAATTTTAGCCCAGTTATACTCATTTTTCACCATGTTTTTCGCATTTTTTACCACATTGGCTGATAATTGAGGATTATATAATAATGCTAAAATAGAATCCGCAATCGAATTTGGATTTCCAGCATAACTTTTCATTCCATTTTCTCCATGATTTATTATTTCATTTAGTCCTCCAATATCTGATACAACAACTGGAGTTCCAGAAAGCATTGCTTCTAGAGCTACAATACCAAATGGTTCATATGTACTTGGAAATACCGATATATCTGCACATTTGTACATTTTACACACTTGCTTTGCATCCATATAACCTGTAAAATACACTTTATTACTAATTCCCATTGCATTTACTTGTGCTTTTAATTCCTCTGCCATGCCACCTTTTCCTGCAATCACAAGTTTGGCATCATGATACCCTGCCAAAATTTTAGGCATCGCAGATACTAAGTATTGTACTCCTTTTTCATATACAAGTCTTCCCATAAATAGAATTATTTTTTCATTATCTGCTGCATATTGCCTTCTAAAATCATAATCTCTTTCTACACCACTAAACATGTTGATATTAATTCCATTTGGTACAACATTAATTTTCTCAAAGGGAAGTCCAAATTGACCTTGTAATTCTCGTTTCATATAATTACTATTAACAATAACTTCTGTTGCTTCATAAGTTAGCATCCATTCAGTATCATTAATATAACGTTGTGTTTCGTCATGAATACCAGAATTTCTACCACTTTCTGTTGCATGAATCGTTGCTACAATTGGAATATCATATGAATTTTTTAAGGTTTTAGCCGCATATGCCACAAGCCAATCATGAGCATGAATGACATCAAATTTACCTTCTTTTGCCATAATTTCATTTGCTTTTGCTATCATATTAAAATTCATTTGCATAATCCAATCAATAAAATTGTTAGGATGAATCATATAATTATCAATTCGATGAACTTTAACACCTTTATCATCTTCATAATAAGGTGCATTTCCTTCTCGATAAGTCACAACGGTTACTTCGTGCCCATCTTTTATTAATCTTTTTGATAAGTCATTTACAACTCTTGCAATTCCTCCTACAATTCTTGGTGGATACTCCCATGTTAGCATTAAAATTTTCATTGGCATTTACGCCCCTTCCTAACAATTTTCTTTTGTTTTTTACAACTATGTTCATTTTATACAATTTTTTGACAAATGTAAATATATTTTGCAAAAAGTTTTAATTTTCTTTTTGTTTTAATCTTGTAGATACAACAATTAGATATGCTAATACTGACCCAGTTGTTGCTGTTATTAGTTGTGTTAGTCCCATTGATACATTTAAGGTTTGTTTTACCATGTCTGGTACTGGCATTGCGTTTACCATGATCATAAAACCAGAATAAATTATGGCTACTTTTGCCATAATTGCGATACTTGCACAAAAAGGATATTTCCATTTTTTATTTACATATAGCAACTTATAAAACAAAATAAGTGCAAAATTTCCTATCCATATTG
Source organism: uncultured Clostridium sp. (assembly GCA_948436025.1). Taxonomy (GTDB): domain Bacteria; phylum Bacillota; class Clostridia; order TANB77; family CAG-508; genus RGIG8482. Next base: position 37,233 of record CAOJHH010000004.1, read on the forward strand.
CTGGAATCATGGTCTTACTATATAATGTCATCCCTCCAAATAATAATCCTCCTAATATCGTAGAAATAGATGGTAAAGTTGCAATTGCAATTGTCTTTATTGTTCCTTTTGTATACAATGCGGTTAAAATAAGTGACATATTAACAACACTTCCCACTATTATTTGTTGATACTTTCCTAATGGGATTATTTTGACCAAAAAAGTTGGCACTACAAATGCACCAATAGTAATTAATAAAGTAATTACTACATTCGTTACCTTATTTACCTCCACTAATTGTTCTTTCATCAATTTCGTCATTCTCATCAAATCCTTTCTTTCTAATCATTTTTAAACCGTCTCTTCGTCTAACAAAATTAGTATAACATAACTGTAATTAATTTAATAGTATTTTTATAGAAAAAATATTACTTCCTAACTATCTCTTCTTTTTAGCATTTTATGTAAATTATGATAAATTGCAGAAGAAATGCAAATTTTCATAAAAGCTTTACTTTTAGTTCTGTTTATGGTATACTTAGCCTAATAGTATAAGTGCTATTGTTTAAAATCTATTAATATCTTATTAGGAGGTACTTATTTATGGAATGGCGGAAAATTAATGTGAAGCCTAGCAACAAAAGTGGTAAAAGAGGACATTATATCTAATAATGGATTTTAACTTTACACTAATTTTTATTTTGGAAAACACAAAGAGGGTGCCCTAAAATAGGACAGCCTCTTTGTGTAAAATCATTACCATACTGTGTCTTTTAATTGTCCCCACTCATAATGGCCCTTATCACAAGGACCAAAAATCCCAAGATAGCTGTAGCAACGGCTAATCCAGTATTTCCTCTAAAGGCTGCTACTAAGCTAACAATCCATAACATAGTAACCATCTTTCTACCTCCGCATAGTATGCATGTTTATATGTACCAATTAATTGTATCATAAATTATGTAAATAGTCAATAAATTGTTGACAATAAATATAGAATATTTTAATTTTTTACATTTTATGTGAATTGTAGTATACTAAATCTATAAGAACTTTATTAACCCAACAGTCATAGTGACTGTATCATCTAGGAGGTCTTCAATGTTACAGGGATTTTGTTTTTTAGGCGTCTCAGCTGTCGCCGTTGCGTTAGTGCTGAATAAGCACCACTGTATTGCTATTTTTTGGAGTTGATTGCTATTTTAGCTGTTTTTTACTCCGATATCTTAGAAATGATAATACGGGAACTTATACAGCTGTGACACATCTGCCCCTTTGGGGGCTTTTTTTACGTCATTTTGCAAAAATGGATACAGGCTTATCTCTGTATCCATTGATTTTACTGGAGCGGATGGCGGGAATCGAACCCGCGCTATCAGGTCGGAAGCATGACATTCTACCACTAAATTACACCCGCAGTTTAAAATAGCACCACTTTTTTTGTGGTGCAAACCGTTGGAGCAGGTAGCGGGAATCGAACCCGCATAGCCAGCTTGGAAGGCTGGAATTCTACCATTGAACTACACCTGCATCTCTATGATAGTATTATAACGACTATCATAGATTTTGTCAAGATATTTTTGAAATTATTTTAAGCAAATTCCTCTATCTCCTACTTTTTTATTAGCTACATAATATTCACTTCCTAAGTAAGTAAGAAGCTTTGCCTTGGCTAGGTTTACTTTGCCATTTTCTACAAATTCTGGTTTGGCATTTACACATACCACTTCTCCAATGAACATATCGTGTGAACCAAGGTGTTTGATTTCTTTTAGCTTGCATTCTAAATTAATGGGGCATTCTTTAATGCTAGGTGCTGCCACCATTTTTCCTGCCTCTTTGGTAAGGTTTGCACTTTGGAATTTATCCATCTCTTTTCCGGTTTTGGTTCCACAAAAGTCTGTTGCCCATACTAAATTTTCATCTGGAAGATTGATGATAAATTCTTTGGTTTGTTTGATGATTTCATAAGAATGTCTCGATGGTCTAATGGATACATACACAAGTGGTGGTTCAGAGTTTAGTACTCCTGTCCATGCAATTGTGGTAATATTGGCTTTGTCCATATTGCCACAAGATACCATAACAGCTGGTATTGGTGCCAAGCTTGTGCTTGGCTGTAATTGTTCTTTCATGGTTGGTCTCCTTTCCATTTTGGGCAGAAATGGATTCTGCCCTTGCAAATGCCATTTTATCGCATTTTCTTATTTCAGGTCGATGTGGGCATCGCCCCCTACGATTATTCATCTGTGACCTTGGCAAATGCTATTTTTCTGGTTTCTTTGTTTGCTTCGATTACTTGTATTTTTATTTTATCCCCTAACTTATAAATCTTATTTGTTTTTTCTCCTATTAAATGTTTATGCTCATCATCATAAATAAAATACTCATTTTCTCCTAAATTTTCAAAACGGATTAGCCCTTCTACCGTATTTTCTAATTCCACAAAAATACCAAAATTGGTCACACTACTAATGATTCCTTCATAAACATTACCAATTTTGTCTTGCATGTATTCTGCTTTCTTTAAATCGATGCTGTCTCTTTCTACTTTTACTGCTATCTTTTCTCTTTCGGAAGATTTCTCTGCTACTGCCTCGGCAAGCTTTTTATATTCTTCTTTCCATTCCTCTTTTACATGATAACCCGCCTCTAAGTAATTTGAAATCATGCGATGTATCCACAAATCTGGATATCTTCGAATGGGGGAAGTAAAATGGCAATAAAATTTACTTGCAATTCCAAAATGTCCTTTATTCTGGCTTTCGTATTTTGCTACTTTTAGAGTACGAAGAAGTAATGTAGAAATCACTCTTTCTTCTGGCTTTTCTTTGATATCTTCTAGTATTTTACTAAATTCTTTTGGGTGTAAATTTTCCTTGTTTCCTTTAATTCGATACCCGAAACCATATAAAAATTTATTTAATTCATTTACTTTTTCTAAACTTGGTACTTCATGTACACGATAAATAAATGGTGCTTCTAGCCAATAAAATTTTTCCGCAATGGTTTCATTGGCAGTTAGCATAAATTGCTCAATAATAGAATTGGCAAAGCTAAGCTCATATTGAGCAACTGCAACTGCTTTTCCATTTTCATCTAAAGTAATCTTGCTTTCTGGAATATTTAAATCCAAACTTCCCATTTGTTTTCTTCTGTTTTGCAAGATAATGGCTAATTCTTCCATTTTCTTAAATTCATCAATATATGGTTCATATTCTCTTACTATTTCGTTATCGGAATTTTCTAAAATCTTAGTAACATTGGTATAACTCATTCGTTTGGTAACTTGAATAACGGCTTTAAATACATAAGAGTCAATGACTTCTCCAGATGGCGTAATTTCCATTTCCACCGATAAGGTAAATCGGTCTTCTCCCTCATTTAAACTACAAATACCATTGGATAGTTTTTGTGGTAGCATGGGAATCACACGGTCTAACATATAAATACTGGTTCCTCTTAAATAGGCCTCTTTGTCTAAATTAGAGCCTTCTTTTACGTAATGGCTAACATCAGCAATATGCACACCTAGTTTATAATTTCCGTTTTCTAATCGTTCTACACAAACGGCATCGTCTAAATCTTTCGCATCTTCCCCATCAATGGTAAAAATTAGTTTATCTCGTAAATCGACTCGATTTGGAATATCCTTTATTTCTACCCTTTGGCGAATGTGGTTTGCTTCTTCTAAAACAGGGACTGGAAATTCATATGGCAAATGGTATTCTCTTACTAAGCACATCATATCCACTCCTGCTTGATTGGTCTTTCCAATAATTTCTATAATTTCACCTTCAGCATTTTTTCCGTTTTTCTGGATATTTTGTGATTTTTACAACTACTTTATCTTGGTTTCTAGCTCCTTGAAATTTCTTTTTCGAAATAAAAATATCGGTACTAAGTTTCGAGTTATCTGGTACAACAAAACCAAAGTTTTTGCTATTTTTAAACGTTCCTACTAATTCTCGAACTTCTCTTTTTAAAATTTTTACAATTTTGCCTTCCTTTTTTAAATTATTTTCCTCTTCTAATATTTTTACCAAAACCACATCTCCATCGAAGGCACTTCCTGCTTGTGTAGTGGCAATATGAATTTCTTCATCTTCTAATTCCACAAAACCAAATCCCTTTTGATGCCTATGGTACACACCTTGAACATATGGCTCGTCCATCATAATATATTGGTTTTTTCTATTTTTTCGAATTTTATATTCTCGTTCCAACTCATCTAAAACAGCTTGTAACTCTCCCATTTCTTCTTTTGGCACTATTAAAACTTGTGCCATTTCTTTTTTCTTCATTGGCACATATTCTTTGTCCTGTATAAAATTCCAAACTAATTCTTTTTTATCGTTATTCAATTTTTCCTCCCTTAAGAACCCCCAGTCGACTACGTCGACAGCCCCCTTAAGTAAAGGGGCCTTAAAAATAGAGCAACTTTTGTTGCTCTATTTAGTGTATCTTTTTTTCTATATTACATACATAATCGAAAGAAGAATGCTAAGTACCGCAAATACGACACCTAAAATAATTGTCCACTTTTTCATTTTTCCTTCTTTGGTTCTACCTTTGTTTTTCTCATAGAAATTGCTTGAAGAACCAGTAATGGTAGCACTTGCTCCGCTATCATCTTTTGTTTGCATCATCGCAACAATCACCAATGCAAAACATACTATTACATAAATCCCTATCAATATATATTTTAATACTTCCACTTTTTATTTCCTCCTTCATGTTAATAACATTGATATTCTAGCACATAATCGCTAAAAATGCAAACTTTTTTGAAAATTGTTACCATTTTTTATTATTTTATTACATCTGCAACTGCTTCGGATATGATTTTGTTTACATCAGCTAGCATAATGTTGAATTTTAATTCCGCATCAAAGTATTGTTTCATTTTTTCGTTTACAATTAGCTGGGCATATAGATTTTGTAATTCATTTGCTTTTTCTACTTCTTTTTTTCCTTCTGAAATCGCAGCAATTTGCACTTCATAGCGTTCTTTTTCAAATTTTTCTAGCTTTTCTTTTAATTCTGGCTCATTTGCAATTTCTTCTTTTACTTTTTTGTAGTTTTTGTATTCTTCTGAATTTTTGATTTCATATGCCAAACGGTTGGCGGTATCGTAAATGTTCATAAGTTTTCCCCCTAATGTTCTTTTATATTAAGGGGCAATACTCTGACCCTTAATTATACTGTATTTTAAAAATGTTTTCCTCTTTTTCTTGGTTGTCTTGATAAATCATCAATATGATTGTTCATGTTATTTGTACCAAATATATTATCTAGGTTTGGTGTTTCGTCTTTTTTGTTTGTACTGTCTACTTTTTCTTCTTTTTTATCGTCTATAATACTGTTTTGTGTTTCGTCCTTTGGTGTTGCCATTTTTTCAAAAAAGTTTTCCGCTTCTGCTTCTTCCTCTAATTTTTGTTGTTTCTTGGATTTCTTTTTCTTTTTTTCTGGTTCTTCTTCCTCTTTTTCAAAATCCAATCCTGAATATGGAATTTGGCTTGTTTCATTTTCTTGTTTCTTTTTTGAATAACGATATTCTACAACGGCATAAATAATTCCCATTAATGCTACAACACTGGTAAATACCACAATAATGATTTGCTGTGTTTCGTTCCAAATTGGTTTTATTTCTTCTTGTGTTTCTTCTTCTACTGGTGCCGAAATCGGCATAACTTCTGCTTCTTTGGTTACTGTTACTTTATAAGTTACGGTATTTTGCCCATCAGCTGATTTTACCGTAATCGTAATTACATTTTCTCCCTCTTTTATTTCTTCATATCCTGTTACTTCAATTACAAAATCTTCTTGTAAACCGGACTGCTTCTACTTCTAGTTCTGTATAATCCAATGAAAAACTTTCATCTAATAACATTTGGTATTCATACACATCGCTTGCAAATTCTGGTGTAAATGGAAGCGTTACTTTGTTGTCTTCTTCGGTTACGCCCTTAATCACTAAACTTTGTAATCCTACTACTACCTCTTGGTTCTCATCTGGTTGCTCTGGTTCAGTTTGTGAAGGTTCTTCAATATTAGGCTTTGTTTCTTCTTTTTTCTTATTATAGACTTTTCTAGTAATCTTCGTGCCACTATCTAATGTAATTGTTAATGTATTCGTTCCTTCTAAAACTTGCACACGAATTTCTTCTTCACTTTTTGCAGGATAGGATTTTTTTGTTTTACTGTTATAAATTTTCAATCCTTCACCTGTTGAGGTTTTTACCTTTACTATAACACTCTCTTTATTCTCAACATTTCTAGACTCTTTTATCTTAATTCCATCAACCTCACAAAAAGTAACACTCCCCTTCTTAGGCTCCGAAGTTGTACCTCCTTCGCTAGGATTAGTTGTTGCTACTGGATTTACTGTAACCGTTGCTGGAATTTCTGTCGACTGGTCCACTTTAAATATCACATTATATGTCTTTTTTTCCGTTACTGTTGGCGCTGTAAAGGTATATGTTCCTAGTTTTTTTGTAGTACCTGACATATTCATATATCCTATACTACTTCCAGAAATATTGATAATATCTCCGTCATTTTCCTTTGATTTCGAACAACTATTAAAAGTTAAGCCTCCATTACTTTGCAAGTCTAAATTGTATGCTTCAAGAGCTGTAGATGAAGTTACCGATATACTTACTTTTTCTCCCGAATTCACGGTTGGATTTGAAGCACTATAACTAGCTTTTGAAACTGTTATTCCTATCATTAGAAATAATGTTGTAAAGAAAACTATTATTGCAATTCGTTTTAATTTCATATCTTTCCTCCTATATTGTAATTTCTTCCGCATTTGTACTACATCTTAATATTTTTAATGCATCCGATGCTAAAACTTTTCCGTCGCCATTTGCATCAGCTGCCTGTAAATAAACTCCTTTTAAAGAATTAGCTCCTGTACTACTTCTTAATACTGCTAATGCGTCTGTCGCTAAAACTTTTCCATCGCCATTCACATCTCCCATTACCACTAAGGTATATTCCTTATTATGGTTCTTATCTTTCAACTTATACCCTGTTCCAATCTTGTCTCCTTCTGCTTTTTTCTTTCCGTCTGCTGTTGTTACTTCATAGGAAGTAATGCCTAACTCATTTACCATGGATTTAACAGTTGCATTTGGAATGGCTTTTACATTATTTCCTTCTACTACAGCAACCTTCGTATCTTCACAAGGTGCTAAATACTTACTTGCCATATATCCTACTATGCCAGAAGATATTTTTACCTTATCCCAATCATATCCATTAGCATTTGCACATTTTCTTTCAATAACGGCAACTACTTCATCTAGTGTGTTCATGGTAGCAAGTACTGTTCCCGAAGTGGTTGGAGCACTTCTTACTTTTACTGCGGTTCCTGTCATATAATATAGTTTTCCATCGTTTGTAGTAAGATTGGTTGGAAATTTATTTGCCTTTGGCATGTTATTATACACTGGGATAACAAAATTTAATTTTTCATCTAAAATTGTAGCATCTACATACGTATTATACAATTTCTTCGATTGACTTGCTGGGTCTTGTATATTAGTCATATACTGATGTCTAAAACATTTTGATGAACTAATCGTTTGGGTTTGTCCTGCTTTTAAAATCGAACTTCCTACAACATCCCATTTATAAAAATATGCTGTATTTTGTCCTGCATTTGTATAGGAATTTGCTAGCAATTTTGCTCCTCCTACAATTGCTCTATATGGATTATTCCATGGCAATAATAACCTATTTTTATCCTCCCCTGACATGTTTTCTTTTCCATTTTTTGCATACTCTAGTCCTTTTGCAATAGGACTTCCTCCATCACTTGCTGCATAATTATAAAAATTATAATATCCTTCATACCCTGGATAATTTCCACTAACAGAATCGCTACCCTTTGAACCCACTTCTTGAATAATCTTAGTTGCAATACTATAAGGACTCATCTGGCTTTGTTTTGCTGCTTCTAAAATGATTTCCTCATATGACATTTCTCTTCCTTGTTCATTTACCCATACTTTTTTATTTTCCATAAAAGTACCTTTAATAACACTAGAAATACCTTGTGTTGTATGTATTCTTTCATTATAAGAAGTTTCTAAAAATTGAAATATTTTTATATCATCACCAATAAAATTTCGTGGGTCTAAATAATATTTTATAATATCTGAAGAAGCACATGCATATCCTGTTGCCACATTTCCACAACTACATTTCCATAATGCATTCGAGCTATTGTGCACTCGGTTATGCCCATGGTCTGTTTCATTCGCAACTAATTCATTCCAATCAATTCCTGTATAGTAGGCATCAAATGTCCAATTTGGATGTCCTTGTTCCCTTACCATTTCCTTTAATAGCACCTGATAATCCTCTGGGAATGCATCAATTCCACTTTTTACGGTTTGTGTATATTCAGAAGCTGCTTGAACTCCATTTAATAACCCCATCATAAAATATACCATTATCACACTTATCATTAGTATTACAACAATTTTTTTATTCATCTTGAAAAATACTTGTTTTTTCAACGTTTTCACCCTCCAACTTCATTTGTAACTCTGTCTTATTTTATCACAATAAGTATATCATTGTTACAAAATAAAAGTCAATGAATTTGAAACAAGTATTAAAAAAAATGCAAAAGAAAACATGTAGACTTTCTACATGCTCCTTCTCATATTTTATTGTTTTATTTTAAGCAAATTTTCTTTTATTCAAATATGCTCCAAATGCCCATAGAACTATGGTTAATACGGCAATATATGCCACATATTCCCATATACTCGTTCCTGTTTTTGGTAATTCCTCTACCATATTATTGTCTACAGCATTTTCTAAGGTGTTATCTACCACATTATTGTCTAGTAGCCTATCTTCATATACTTGGATATCAAAGGTTTTTGAGGTAATCACTGCATTTCCATTGGCAAGGTCAATTAAGCTTAGTTTAATCGTATAATTTCCCTCTTCCACAAAGGTAGCTTTAATCGGTGTTCGGTTCACAAAATCCCCTTGTACCGCAAAACCAGAAATAGGTCCCCAAATTCCCGTTTGTGCAATATCATGCTCTACTCCTGTCGTATCGGTTGCAAGTATCTTTGGTGTAGCAGGACCTGTAATTTCTACTTTAATTTGTACACTGGTATGTAAAGTTCCCCCTACGCCTGTTAATAATACCACAGCATCTTTTTCTACATTTTTTACAAGGTTTCCTGTATATTGTAAATCGAAACTATATTCATCGGCTGCTAATACTGGACTTACACTACAAAACAGAATGGCTAATATCATAATAAATGATAATACTTTTTTCATAAAAAAATCTCCCCTTCTAAATTCGTTATACTAATTTATATTAGGGGAGATTTGTTTTATTCACTTTTTTATTAATTCTTTTTTTTATATTTTACAGTTCATAAAATGACTTCTTCATCATTCTACTCTATATCATTTTTTATACTACTTCTTATTATGTAGTTATAATTTCTTTAGCCTACAGTCTTATAAACAAAGTGAGGCGAGACGTTACATTGTCGTACGCACAGGTCGTACTATTGTAGGTACGATAGCCGGCAGGACGATCACTAGCTGTATTACTGTAATATCCCCCACGTAGTACACAAGGAGAGTCTTGGAAACTATAAACCTCAGTCGTCCATTCCCAATCATTTCCTCCCATATCATAAATATTATTTCTTGCTTTACTTCCTCCTGTAAGGTTTAAACTTCCTGAATAATTACCGCCTCCACTATTGGTCGTATATCCAGCATTGTTTGTTTCTATAAATTTCAATGTCGTATCCCATGCATAACTACTACATAATCTACTTACTACTGCATCATTATCACTGTACATTCCTTCTGCTACTTTTTTTGCCATATCTCTTGTAATATAATTCCATACTTGTTTATTTGGTTGTACTACCGCTTTTCCATTACTATATCCTGTCCATTCTGTTTCATCATTTGTATTACTCGTTACTACATTTGCATCATAATCCACTATTCCAACTTCATATCTTCCTATATAGAATCCTCCATATCTCTTGATACTATTTATTTCAATACTTGGCATATCCTCTGTAAAAACATACTCTCCCAAATTTGGAACATTTATCTCTCCTGTTGTTTCATTTTTTGTTTGTGTATACTCCCATCCAGTCCTTGAAAATGCGTATCGGTCATATTTGATGCTTCCATTCACCCCGTCTTCGGTACATGGCACCCATACAAATTCATTTCCGTTTGTTTCAGTTCCACTATTATCTTTTATCACAAATCCAGTTTCTTTCGTTCCTTCTGTGTGTTCAAATCCTTTTGGTACTGGTACTCCATCTACCATTGTATATTTATCTCCACTTGGTGTAGTAGGTGTATTTATTCCTGCTATGATATTATCTGCTTCTCCTAAAAATTTTGCTAAATCTTCATCTTCTTTTTTGGCTGCTTCTTGGTAATTTCTTCCCGCTTCTTCTGCTCTTCTTAAGATGCCTCTTTGTCCTATGGTTAGATTGATTGTTATGCCTGCTAAGATTAATAACACAATGATGGTGATTACGAGTGCCACCAATGTGATACCTGCCTTGTTCCCATGTAGATAGAGCACAGTAGTGTCTGTCTTACGGGTATTCCCGTAGGAAAGCTCCCCTACAGTCGTGTTTAGGGGTTTTTGTTTTTTATTAATTTTTTCTCTTTTGCCTCCTTAATTTTCCTTTTTTCTTATTGTTTACATTTTTTCCATAAATATGCACATTTCCTCTATTCTCATTTAAATAACAATAGCATTGTAAATACCTTTTTCTTATTTAATTGTCAATGTACACATTTATTTATGTCTCTACTTTACCATTAGGTATAGTTATTTGTCAGGTGGGTGTTTCCACTTTTTTCAGTTTTATTCTTAAACGATTTTTTCAATTCCGTTAAAAGAAAAATAGAGTTATGCTTCACAAACACAACTCCATAAAAGTTTTAAATTTTTTCTATATAATCTTATTATATGGTATTCTATCATTACTCATTCTTCTATTTCTTCCTTTTTCACCAATTCCTTAAAAATTCTTCCTCGTTCTTGGAAGTTTTTAAAATACCCATAACTAGAGGCTGCTGGTGATAGTAAACAAATGCTTTCCTTTCTTGTTAACGTTTTTGCTTGTTTTACTGCTTCTTCCATGGTTTGTACCATTATTATGGTATGCCTTTTATCTTCTCGAATAGCTTCAAAAATAGCCTCTCCTGTTTTTGGTAAACAGATAATGTGTTCTACTTTACTTTCTTTTAAGAAATGAATTAACTTTGTTTGATTAACCCCTCTATCGTTTCCCCCCACAATTAATGTATTTACTTTTTCTAATGTTTCGATGGCATCAATGGTCGCTTCTGGTATGGTGGCAATGGAGTTATTGTAGTATTCCACATTGTCAAAAGTGCCTACAAATTCCATTCGATGTTCTAATGGTTCAAAGGTATTAATGGTTTGGACCGTTTTTGCTAAATCTAATTGTAAAATTTGGCTTACTGCTAATACAAACATAATGTTATTTAACATATAATTTCCTTTTAGTTTTCGTTCTTCTTCTGCATTGTATAATAGTTTTTCGTTTTGGTATACTTTATTGTCTTTTAAATAAATGACATGTTTTCTTTCTTCTTTTTTCTCTTCCTTTATTGTAATTCCATAATCGTTTTCTTTAAAATGATACTGATATTGTTTCATAAGTTCATTATCCATATTAAAAATTGTAATGTCATTTTTTTCTTGATATTTCACAATATTGTATTTCGCTTCTATATATTTTTCTAACGATTCATAATGGTCTAAATGTTCTTCATAAACATTTAATAAAATTCCGATATTGGGAGACTTTTTTACATATTCTAGCCCATGGGATGAAATTTCTAATACTATGGTTTCATCTTTTTGAATTTCTTCCATTTCATCAAAAATAGGAATTCCGATGTTTCCTAATAATCTTGTTTTTCTTCCTTGGTCTTGTAACATTTTATAAATTAGAGAACTGGTGGTGCTTTTTCCTTTGGTTCCCGTAATTCCAATGGTATAGCAAGGCATGAATTCCAAAAACAATTCTAATTGTGAGGTTACTTTATGAAGAAAATTTGTGGTGTCCATTCCCTTAAAACTGACTCCTGGTGATTTTAAGATAATATCGTATTGTTCCATCTTTGTTAAATATTCGTCTCCTGTATAAAAGCTAAGATTTTTGTCTTTTTCTAAATATTCTTTTTCTTCTTTAAAATCTTGCTTATGGTATCTTATGGCAAGTGGTTTTTGTGGGAAATGTTTTCTTAAAAATTGATACGTCGATTTTCCTTCTACCCCAAACCCTAATATCAATATTTTTTTATCTTCTAAATACTTTATTAATTCTGTTTGCATATACAATATCATTCCTTCCTCGCTTGGTTCAAAATGCACACATCGTTTGAAAAGTTTATTTTATATTAAGTTTCTCTTTTAACATATCATTTAATTCTTTTGGTACGTTATTTTTTTCGTTATACCTTTTTGTAATATCTTGGGTAATATCCACCATATAATCATTTTCTTTATAGAATTTTAATAAATATGGAATTTCTTTTTCTTGTTTTTCTAGTTTTTGAATCGTAGTTGTAAGTGCATAATTTACTTCTTCATATGTTCCTACACATTCAAATGGTTTTGTTTTTCCTTGTCCGCATAATTCCTTAAAGGTTTCTAGTAAATTTTCCTTCTGAAATAAGTCTTTCCCAAATATTTTTATTAATTCCTCTTTATATAAAAATGGACTTAAAATAATAAAAACAAATAAGCATTTGGGGCACTCTCCACACCATTCCCAAGGAATACTTTTACTTCCTACATTGCAACTTCTAAAAATGGAATGATATTTTGGATTTTGGGAAAATAGTTTTGCAATTTGTAATTCGTTTAATGGGCGTAATAAACTAAAATAGTATACTCCTGCTTTTAAATATTGGCTCGAATAATCAGCAAAGTCTTGTTCAAATTCATAGCTTTTTGAATATTGATGATTAATTTTTTCTCCTTCTACATTACTTTCTTCTGCACTTGATTCATTGGATAAGGCTACATATTTCTTATTGGTTAGAAAAGCAATAAAATAGGATAAAAAGGCAAGAAGCGAAGAAAATGGTGTATGTCCGTTTAAATATCCTTTTTTATTTAGTCCCAATAATTCAGAATCAATCGTTCTTGTTACTTCGATGATTTGATTGTCATTATACCCTGCTATTTTTGCACTTTGCAAGGATGGTTCTTTTCCACCAATCATAAGGCAATAATTATCGTTTTTATTTTGCTTTAGTAATTCCAAGGTAACAGTAGAGTCTTTTCCTCCACCAATTGGAATTAGTGTTCCTTTTAATTCGCCTATTTCTATATCTTTTAACTCTTTATATGGTGCTTCTACTGTTATTTTCATCATCTCTTCTTGTGATATATCAATTTGATTAATATAGCGATATTCTCCTAATCCATTATAGTAAAGTTTTTGAAACCACTTCATTTGTTCTTCATTTAAATATCCACATTTTACAAGTACATTCGGAGAACATGTGCATTTCCAGTAACTAACTAGCTCCACCATTCCAATATGAAATACTAAATTTCTCACAAAGTCGTTGTCTATCTCTCGAAAAGGAATCTCCTTCTTTTTTATTTCAATTTTAGGATGAAACTCACATAATCCAACAATTTCAAAATCAAATTGCAAAACAATTTGATTTTCGTTCTCTTTCACATGATAGTCATGATAAATAAATGTTGGATATCGCTTTCTTAATTCTAGGAACTTTTCATTCATACTCATTCTCCTAACTTTCTATATACTTCACAAATCCATATTCTATATTTCCCTTTGGGCAATCTTTTAATTCATATAACAAAGTACAACCCATTTTTTCATAAAATCCTTTTGCTTGAAAATCGAGTGTTTCTACTCTAATTCCTACTAAATTTCTTTGTTTTGCATATTCCTCTAGCTTTTTAAAAATGGATGTTCCAAGGCTTTTCCCTCTATATTCATCACTAATAAATGTTTTTTGAATTTGTAACCACTGTAAGGCTTCATATACTACCATTCCACCTATGATTTTTCCATTTTCAAAGGCATAACAACCAAATACTTCTTTTTCTTTCGGTTCATCACTTCTATTTTTAAAATATGGTGTCTTTCCATTTTCATTATTATACTTATGAATTCCTCTACTAATATATTGGTAATTCTCTATTTTGTTACTTATTTCTATTTTCATATCTTCTCCTCCTATTTTCGAAGCTCTGCTCCTAGTGTTTTTTCTAAATCTACAATAATTTTTTCTAGTAACTTGTTGATTTCTTCGTCGGTTAGGGTTCTGTCGTTTGTATTAAATTCTAGTGAATAAGACATGCTCTTTTTTCCTTTTTCTATGTTGGAACCGGTGTATAGGTCAAATATTTTTGTGCCTATTAATAAGGAGCCTGCTGATTTTTTGATTTGTTTTTGTAGTTCTTCATTGGTGATTTCTTTTTTTACTACCATGCTTAGGTCTTTTTTTACGACTGGATATTTTGAAATTTCTTTGTATTTCATTTTTCCTGTTTTTTTGCTTAGTAATTTATCTAGGTTTATTTCAAATACGAATACATCATTTTGTGTTTTTTTCGGATGTACTTTTCCTATGATACCAATCATTTCTCCATTTAGGTTGATTTCGGCACTTTGTCCTTTGTGGAATTCTTGTGGTACTTCTTTTAACGGAATAAAACTGTATCTTCCTACATATCCTAAATAATCTAGCATTTCTTCTACAATCCCTTTTATGACATAGAAATCTACTTTTTTACTTGTCATTCCTATATGATATTCGCCAGAAAGTAAAGCTGCTAATTTTCTTTCTTCTCCATATTCTTTGTCTTTTTTGTAAAAGCTTTTTCCAATTTCAAAAATGGATACCTCTTTTACATTTCTTGCGATATTGTATTCGTAAATTTTATATAAAGATGGCAAAATGCTTGCTCTTAAAGTGTTTCTTTCTTCGGTTAGTGGGTCTAATAGTTTTAGTGTTTCTACCTTGTCATCTTTCATGAATTGTTTGGCTTCTTTGTCATTTACTAAAATATAAGATAACGTTTCGTTTAAGCCTAAATCAATCATTTTGTTTCTAATTTGTCTTGTCGTTTTATCATAACTTCCTGGTTTTAATGGCATAACTGGCAAAGTACCTTCTATATTGTCTACTCCATAAATACGCCCTACTTCTTCAATTAGGTCTTCTGGTATAGAAATATCTATTCTTCTTGTTGGAACAGATACGGTTATCATATCTGGTTTTACTTCATAAGTAAAACCAAGTCTTCTAAACGCATCTAAGATACTTTCTTTTGGTATATTTAATCCTAAAATATCCGTAATTTTCTTAAAGGTTATATCAATTTTTTTATCTTCTTTATTTGTGGTATCGTATCTTGCCATTCCTCCTACAATTTCGGCATCTGCATATTTTTCTAGCATATGGCATGCACGCTCTATGGCAAGATAGGTTCTATTTGGGTCTAACCCTTTTTCAAAACGAGAACTTGCTTCACTTCGTAGAATTTTTTTCGAGGTACATCTTACTTTAATTGCATCAAATATAGCTGCTTCAATGATGATATTTTTCGTGGTTTCTTCAATTTCGGTATCTAGCCCTCCCATTACTCCGGCAAGTCCTATGGCTCTTGTTCCATCGGATATGACGATATCCTCTTTTGATAAATTTCTTTTGATACCATCTAATGTCATCAATTCTTCTGCTTCATTTGCCATTCTTACTTCTAACATTCCTTTTAAAGAATCAGCGTCATAGAAGTGTAGTGGTTGACCCGTTTCTAGCATAACATAATTGCTAATATCCACTACATTGTTGATTGGTCGTATGCCAGAAGCCATCAATCTATTTTTGATAAAGGCTGGGCTTTCTTTAATCGTTACATTTTTTACTTTTTTAGATAAAAAGATACTGCAATTGTCGGTAGCAATGTTTAATTTAAACGTATCGTTTATATTTTCTTTGTTTTCACTATAGGATACCTCCATTGGTTTTACTTTTTTATCGTAAATCGCTCCTATTTCATATGCCATTCCTAATATACTTAGTAAATCTCCACGGTTGGCAGTTAGTTCAAAATCGATTACTTCATCGTCTAATTCTAATTGTTTGATTGGGTCTTCTCCTACTTGTGCATTACTTGGTAATTCATGAATCCCATTTTTATCCGCTTCGGTTAGGAATTTACTTTCTAATCCTAATTCTTGCATAGAACACAACATTCCATTAGATTCTTGCCCTCTTATCATTCCTTTTTTTATTTTGAAGTCCCCTGGTAGTTCGGCACCTACTTGTGCTACAATTACTTTTAATCCTTTTCTTACATTTGGGGCACCACATACAATGTTTAGTATTTCACTTCCAATATTGACTTTACAAATGTGTAAATGGTCAGAATCTGGGTGCATTTCACATTCGATTACTTCCCCTACAATTAGTTTGGTTGCATTAATTAATTTTTCTGCACTATCGTATTCATTTCCTACCCCTGTCATATCTTCTGCAAGTTTTTTTACCTCTACATCAATATCCACATAATCTTTTACAAAATTGGTACTTAATTTCATCTATATTCTCCTTTCTGATTCATTATCTTTTCGGTCAAATTGACTTAAAAATCTTACATCATTTGCATATAGCAAACGAATATCGGTAATTCCGTATTTAAACATTGCCAAACGGTCTAGTCCTGTTCCAAAAGCAAATCCACTGTATTTTTCTGGGTCATATCCATTCATTTTTAATACATTTGGGTGCACCATTCCAGAACCTAGTATTTCAATCCAACCCGTTTGTTTACAAAGATTACATCCTTTTCCTCCACATTTAAAGCAACTTACATCAACTTCATAAGATGGTTCCGTAAATGGGAAATAACTTGGTCTAAAACGTAGTTTAGAATCTTTTCCTAACATATGGCGAACAAATATTTCTAAGGTTCCTTTTAAATGAGCAAGGCTAATGCCTTCATCAATAACCAATCCTTCAATTTGACCAAATTGATGAGAATGAGTTGCATCGTCATCTCTACGGTAGGTTTTTCCCGGGCATATGACACGAATTGGTGTTTTTTCTTTGTTTGCCATCATGGTTCGTGCCTGCACAGAAGATGTCTGGGTTCTTAGTAAGTATTCTGTAGTAATGTAGAAAGTGTCTTGCATATCTCTTGCTGGGTGTCCTTTTGGAAGATTTAGTCTTTCAAAACAATATTCGTCGGTTTCTAATTCTGGTCCATCTACTACATCATACCCCATGGAGACAAATAAGTCTTCTAATTCTTCAATAATGCGGTTTACTGGATGTTTGCTTCCTCTTCTTACTTTAGAAGAAGGAAGAGTAATATCAATAGTTTCTTCTTCCAATTTTTGTTGTAATTTTGCCTCTTCTAATTCTTCGGTTTTGGTATGCATTAAAGTTTCTAACTCATCTCGTACCTTATTTACTAGTTCTCCAACCACTGGTCTTTCCTCAGGAGTCAACGCTCCCATTCCTCTTAGTACTGCTGTCAATTCTCCTTTTTTCCCTAAATACTTCACACGTACCGCATCCACACTTTGCAAATCCTCTGCCTTTGCAATCTCTTCTTTAGCAAGCTCCTTAATTTTCTCAATTTGTTCTTTCATAACTATCTTCCTTCCTTTTCTAATTGTTTTATTACATCATATACTTCCTTCCAAGTATTTACCTTTATGATGTTATTCCCTTCGCATTCTTTGTTGTAAACTACGTCAAAAGTAATTACTGGTATTAACAAAGCAATAGGAATAATATATTGTGGTTCATCATCTAGCATAATATTTATATGATTATCCATACATACCTGTTTTTTATCCATAGTTCCTACAACCAATTTATCATATTCTATTCCATTTTCGATTAAAAATTTTTCTGTTATTTCATATGGATTTTTAAAATATGGTTCGGTTCTTGCCGTAATAATGCAAATATAATGTCCCTCTTGTTTTAATCGTTTAATAACTTCTTTTGCATTTTCTTTTACTTTTGCCTGTAATACAATTTCTTGTAAATACTGAATACAAAATTTATCATTTTCTTCTTTTGTCCAATCGTATAAATTATAACTAGCAAATCCATCTTCTTTCATAGGTATATTTCTCTTTATAACTTCGTTATGATACTTTTCACAATATTGTTTTACAACTGGCAACGTATCGGTTATTATATTATCCACATCAATTCCAATCCTCATATTTCCCCCTATCTCTACTAAAAAAATCCATTTCTTCCTAATTTCTTAGGACGAAATGGATTCGTGGTACCACCTAAATTTATTAATTTTTTAAAAATTAACCTCATAATAGCGATAACGGAGCTACCGTCTAGCTCTACTCTTATTTCAAGCTAACACTAAAAAAGTGAAATTTCAGTTACATTTATGGATTTCGGCTCTCAGCTAATACCAAAATTCTCTTTTTCCAAAACCATCTAACCTACTTTGCTTTTTATAACGTTTTTCTATATGTGTATTATATTACCACAATTTGCAAAAATATTCAAGAGTTTTATTGTAATTGTCTTTTAAACTTGTTATAATAGAATAGTACAGGAAAGGAGTTGTTTCAAATGTCTGATGCACAATTACAAGCCATTAAAGATGTAATCAGAATGACACCAAAACTTACAATAGACTGTTTAAATTCAATTAGAATATTAATGGAAAAAGCAATTGATTCAGAACTACTAAAAATAGAACCTACCATTATATTAGAAAATATGGATATTACAGAAAAGGTAATGTATTTTGATTATTTAACCGAAAGTAAGAATACAAAAGAAACCGAATTAAAAAATACTATCTCTTTAGAAGAAATTTTACAAAGAGAGGGGTTGACAATAGATGACTTGCAAAATAACAATTAGACCCAAGGCATTAAAATTTATTGAAAAACAAGATAAGTCACAAAGACTCCGCATTTATAAAGCTATTTACAATCTTCCAAATGGTGACATAAAAAAATTAGTTGGTTCAAAAGATGACTATCGCCTTCGCGTACGGAGATTATAGAATTATTTATACATTTCATCAAAACACATTTACAATTCTTGTTACAAAAGTTGCTAGTCGAGGTCAAATTTATAAATAAATCCTTTCATAATTCATTTTTCTTTAGATTCATTCGAATCGCACATTTCAATTTTATTTATATATTACATACTCATTATAATTAATATGTTTTTTATTTGCATTTTTATGTTAATTAGCATATAATACCTGAATCCGTGAACTATATAGAGTGATGTATTTTCATATAAATTAA
>CAOJHH010000005.1 GCA_948436025.1 uncultured Clostridium sp.
AACCTATATAAAGTGCCAAGACACAATATATAGAGTAGCCTGTCTCGAGTGGTAAATTTGGGATTAATCGAAACGGTTTTTTTACTACAATAGCTAAGTAATAAAAAAATTATGGTTATGAAATTATTACTGCAAAAAAGACTAGTAATAGAGCCAATATTTCAAGGAAAACTTCTAGAATGTTTGTACTACCTTAAGTACATAAGAACTTAAGGATTAAGGTGTAGATTTTAGTGGCTGTCTGGTAATCTTTTTTTGAAAAAGAGATTATTTTCTTGAAACGGAAACGGCTAAACAGTAATGTTTAGTAGAAAATAGAGAAATTCGGCTAGACCTATACTACAAAGTTTACTTAAGTTCTTACCATCTAAATCCATTTTACAAAAAGCAAAATGAAATTTTCATAGGAAACGATAGTTTTCTTAAGAAAATAAAAAAACAAGGAGAGACAAAACTTGAAAGAAAATAAAGAAAAAAAGAGTAATAGCGAAATAAAATGGTTTATTGAAGTATTTATTATTACGTTTCTATTATCGCTATTTTTTTCATACATATCCACCACTGCCATTAATGACATACCAATGGGACCAGCCATTTTAATTTTACTTGCGGTCATTTTTGTAGGTATTTTATTTGATATTGTAGGAGTAGCAGTAACTGTAGCAGGAGAAGAAGAATTCCATGCAAGAGCAAGTAAAAAAATTCCGGGAGCAAAAACAGCAGTAAAACTCATTCGAAATTCATCCATTGTAGCCAATATCTGTGCTGATGTAATAGGAGATATTTGTGGAGTATTAAGTGGTGCCATTAGTGCTATTATTGCCATGAAAATAACCGAAAAGTATCAAATATCTTTTCCGATTCAATTTCTAATTAGTGCCCTAGTAGCATCCTTAACAGTTGGAGGAAAAGCATTAGGAAAAGGATTTGCAAAAAAGAAAAGTGGTATGATTGTATGGATTGTATCCAAAATGATGAAAATATTTTTCCATGAGAAAAAGGAAAAATAAGATAAAAATTCAAGAATAGAAAGTTGCAAATGAGTTGCAAATATGTTATGATATAGTACATTAGCAAATAAATGCTAATAATTCCAACCGAAGAACGTTGAAAGGAGGACAAAAAGATGCGGATTGGAATCGGAGTAATAATGCTAGTTATAAGCATTGTTACGACTGGGGAAGGCTCTCTTGTTAAAAGAGAAGCACCAGAAGCAATATCTACAATGAGAAACTCATATGCAGGAGCTTATGAGGAAGGACAAATTTCTGCTAATCTTTATGAAGCTATTGAAAACTTCTTAGAAGAAACGCAAAAACGTTTTGTTACGGAAGATATTGTGGAAGTATACAATTCTTTCCCGGATGATTATGTGAGGCGATTAATCCAATATTCAGAAGAGGAAGAGAATGTTTTGGGAGATGCCTTACAAGAAGCAACAGACAAGGTAGCAAGAGAGGAGCTAAAACAAAAATATAATGCAGATATGCGTTATCTTGAACAGGAACTTCTAATTTATGGAGAAAAAATAAAATTAGAACTTTCTGAAGAAGAGTTTGAAGAAGCTTTTCCGGTGCTACAAGAAGACACAAGACGAGGAGAAGTAAATGAAACGGACAGTTAAAGTAATCAGTGGAGTAATTGGAAGTATTGCTATTGTATTAGCAGTAGTCATTGTTTTTTGTACAATGGACGAAGATATGACCAATATGATTTAAACGTTCGGCAAAAAAGGAGGCAGATGTGTAAGCATTTAGCCTCCTTTTTGGTATGTAGAAAAATGTCGAAAACTTCTTATAAATCGCTAAAACTTCCTATGTTTTGCTATTGGAAAATATTACCAAATAGATTATAATGTATTTAGTAAAATACAAAAGGAGGTACCAAAGTGGAGACAAGTTACCAAGAAAAAGATAAGTTACTCATATTTGAGATTACAGAAGAAATTGATCACCATACCACAGAAAAAATAAGGAGGAAAATGGACCATGAAATTACAAGATATATGCCAAGAAAAATTGTGTTTAATTTTAATCAAGTTACTTTTATGGACAGTGCAGGGATTGGAATGTTAATGGGAAGGTATAAGCTAGCAAAAATGTTAGGAAGTAAGGTGGAAATTATGAAGATACAACCAAGTGTAAGAAAAGTGCTAGAAATGAGCGGAGTATTAAAAATAATTCCTTTAACGGAAGATACTATGGCAGGATAAAATATTTTACAAAAAGGTTTATAGGCAAATCCTTAATAAAAAGCCTAAATATATTGACACAAGGTGAGAGGTAAAATGAAAAGCTTATATGATAATGAAATGAAATTAGAGTTCTTAAGTAAATCCAATAATGAGGCATTTGCTCGCATTAGTGTAGCTGCCTTCGTTTCACAGCTAGACCCTACCATAGAAGAACTAGCAGACATTAAAACAGCAGTATCTGAGGCGGTTACAAACTCCATTATTCATGGCTATGAAGAAAAAGAAGGAAAGATTGAAGTAATGTGCAAAATATTTGCAAATACCGTTGTGATTGAAATATCAGATAAAGGAAAAGGAATTGAAAACATCGATATTGCCAAAGAACCACTCTATACTACAAAACCAGATTTGGAACGTTCTGGCATGGGATTTACTATTATGGAAAGTTTTATGGATGACTTAGAAGTGGAATCCATTTTGGGCTTGGGTACCAAAATCACCATGAAAAAAGTAATTCAAAAACAAGATCCAAAAGAAGAAAAACAAGAAGGAAAAATCTTTAGTTCCTTTAGAATTAAATGATTATGTTAGTGGCTTCGCCACTTACAAATCATTATATGCGTTAGAATAGAAAGGGTGCTTATATGTACGAAAACAATTTTGCAGACATAGAAAAAGCCCAAGCACGGCGACAATGAAGCCATGTCGAGATTAGTAGAAAACAACCAAGGCTTAATATGGAACATTGTAAAACGCTTTACCGGTAGAGGTTATGAAACAGAAGACCTTTACCAAATAGGATGTATGGGCTTTATTAAAGCAATGAAGCGATTTTGTGTAGGTTATGAAGTACAAGTTTCAACATATGCAGTACCATATATATTAGGAGAAATCAAACGATACATACGAGATGATGGAATGATAAAAGTAAGTAGAAGTACAAAAGAGTTAGCAATTAAAATACGAGAATTACAAAAAGAATATTTTGCAAAAACAGGAGAAGAAATTACCATTTTAGAAATGGCAAAACGATTAAAAGTACCAAAAGAAGAAATTACCTATGCAATGGATTCGTTAAGACCAGTTTCCTCCATTTATGAAGAAACATCGGATGATGATACAAGAAGCATTTTAGATAAAATGCCAAATGTAAAAGACGAAACCAATCAGATTGTAAACAAAATTGCTTTAAAACAATTAATTGAAAAACTAGAAGACCGTGAAAAACAAATTATTTTATTACGATTTTATAAAGATAAGACACAATCCGAAGTAGCAAAAGTTTTAGGAATTACACAAGTTCAAGTTTCACGAATTGAGAAAAAAATACTAAATTCCATGAAATTAAAACTAACCTGTTAAACTGTAGCTAATTAGAAATAATACGTAAGAACCCCCTTTAACAAGGGGGCTAGTATGCGAGAGCGTGACTGGGGGTTCTTAAAAGTGAACAGTTTGAACAATAATAAAGAAAGGACATAATATGAGAAAAATAATCATTTCACTCATTTTGTTTGTGCAAATCATTTTTCTAATCCCAGTTATCTTTACAAAAGGATTTCAGACAAAACAAACAAGTACAGAAGTAAACTTAGGTCCAAATGCTGTAAGTGAAGAAACAAAAACAGAAGACTACAACTATGGCGAATACCAAACCCTAAAGCTCTTACATGCCAAAACAGGTGAGGTAGAAGAAGTAAAATTAGATGAATACTTATGCCATGTGGTATCGGCTGAAATGCCAGTCGATTTTGAAGAAGAAGCACTAAAAGCACAAGCCGTTGTGGCACGAACCTATACCATATTCAAAATTACCACACAAGGAAAAAAACATGAAAACGCAGATATTTGTGATGATAGTGGATGTTGCCAAGCATGGGTATCAAAAGAAGACCGCCTTGCAAGATGGGAAGAAAATGTACGAGAAGAGAATTGGAAAAAAATAGAACAGGTTGTAAATGCTACAAAAGGAAAACTAATTACCTATGAAGGAAAGCCAATTAATGCTTTCTTTCATTCCAACAGTGGAGGAAAAACCGAAATTCCAGTAAACGTATGGGGAGGAAGCTACCCCTATTTACAAGCAGTAGAAACTTCACGGCGAAGATGCTTATAGCCAATACTACTCAGAAGTAGTTTTAACAAAAAATGAATTTATAGAAAAAATAAAACAAAAACATAGTAATCTAGAAATTGATTTTAGTAAAGAAGATGCCATTATGGTAAAAGAAAAGACAGATAGCAACCGAGTCAAAACCTTAAAAGTAGGAAACTTAGAACTAGCAGGAGTAGAAATACGAACACTACTAGGACTTCGCTCCACCGATTTTACTTATACCATAGAAGGAGATAATATCAAATTTTCCGTGATTGGCTATGGACACGGAGTAGGTATGAGCCAAACAGGAGCCGATGCCCTTGCGAAACAAGGCAAAAATTACGAAGAAATCATCAAACATTTTTATACTGGTGTGGAAGTTGTAGATATGTAAAAATAAACTATATTACAAAAACAGAAAAAAGTACAAGTGTTATACGATTATGTCGATTTCTTATATTCTAAATAAAGTCATTTTATTGTGAATATAAGAAAGAATCGATATAATAAAATAACAAGGAGGACGAAAAAATGAAACAAAAAAATACACATGTAGGGACAGATTCTATATTCACTCGGAAATGGGATCATTGATGTAGGGGCAGAATTTGTGCCTGATCGGAAAAGGTATCACATTAGTGGCTTTGGTCATAACCATTATAATACTAATTATACTAGCAGGAATTACCTTAGGATGGATATTGGGAAAAAACGGAATTATTGGCATGGCTGAAAATGCAGGGAAAAATTATTTAAAGGCAGAACAAGAAGAAAATAATAGCCTAGAAGAATTATATAGTTTAATGTCAATTGCAACAAATGATAATGCCCAAGTGAATATAAATGTAAAACAATTGTTAGATATCATGTATCCGGTAGGAAGTATTTACATTACAGCTTCAAATACCAATCCACAAGAGTTATTTGGAGGAGAATGGGAAAGCTATGGAGAAGGCAGAACCTTAATAGGAGCAGGAGAGGGAACGGATATCAATAATGAAACAGTAAAATTCGTTGAAAATTCAATAGGGGGAGAATATAACCATAAGTTAACAGTAGAGGAAATGCCGAGTCACACACATGCTATGAGGAGAGGCGGATCTGCTCTATGTATTGGCGGGAGTATATCGGGTGTTCCAAATTCCAATGGCTTTAGCTACGCAAATAATGCTGGGTGGTGGTTTGGTCATAATAAGGATGTGGATAGTATTGCGTCAAGTGGTGGATCAAATTCTCATAATAATATGCCACCGTATATTGTAACATATATGTGGAAAAGAGTGCAGTAGAAAAAGAATAAACATAGTTATAAATAAAATTTTTACAAATCATTGTATAAATTTTGAAAATATAGGAAATACTTTTACTAAATTCAAAACGAATTTACAGTTTAAAAGGTTATATATTAAAAACTGTTCATTCGCATAATTTAGGAGGAGTATTATGAGAAGAGATTCAAGAAGAAGAGAGAAAGAAGAGAAAAATTATAATGTACTTTATATTGGAGGAAGTATTTTACTAATTGGAATTATTGCTTTTGTGATTACTTTTGTTGCCTATGGAAACAAGATGGACAAACAAGCAAGTTTAGACAATCAAAAAATAGCAAGTCTCGTACAAGGAAGTAACAAAGATAGTGAAGAAGTAAGTACGAGTATGGGAAAAACAGTAGAAGAAATGCAAAATGAAACTAAAACAATGGAAAACACTAACAAAAATACAAATACTACAAAAGCAAATACAAGTACAAACACCAAAACAACAAAAACAAATACCAATACCGTAAAAAAACAAGAAACCACAAAATCTTCGGAAACGAAAAAAACAGAAACGAAGCAAGAAGAAAACAAACAAGAACCATTAACCTTCACAAAACCAGTAGAAGGAGAATTGGCAAAAGAATATGCAAAAGATAAATTAGTGTATTCAGAAACTTTAGAAGAATGGGCTACTCACTTAGGCTGGGACATAAAAGCGGATAAAACCACAGTGGTAAAAGCTGCAGCAAATGGAAAAGTAAAATCTATCAAAAATGACCCAAGATACGGTTTATCCATCATTATCGAACACCAAGACGGATATGAAACCCTATACGCAAGTTTACTATCCACTGAATTTGTAACCGTAGGAGAAGAAGTAAAACAAGGACAAAGCATAGGAACCGTAGGAAACTCAGCAGCATTTGAAGTAGCAGATGCTCCACACTTGCATTTTGAAGTAATACAAAACGGAGAATCCGTCGACCCAAGTACGTTCATAAAATAGAAATTGAAAATCCAATTTACAAAGAAAAAACAAGCCAAAATAGAAATTTTAGGCTTGTTTTTGGGACTTTACGAAAAGCAAACCTTGTGATAAGATAAACAAAGTAAAGGAAGGTGTTGATATGGCGAACATTTTTGAATATTTAACTTGGAGAGGGGATTTAACACTTAAACAATCGGAATTTAATGAAATTGATAATTTGATATTAGCACGTTTTTCGTATTTTCCATTTGATCATATTTTAAACCCAAATGAAACAATTACGATAAAGGAGGCAGGAAAACGCTTCGAAAAGTTAGATGTGGCAAAGGAAAATATTTTGCAAAAAGAGGATATAGATTTATTTCCACAAATGGCAAAAAGTATGCGATTTGCAGATATGCAAATTACGAAATATGTGAATAAGATTAACTTAGAAGAAGAAAAACAATTTGGTGCTATTACCATTTTAATGCCAGATGATACGATTTATGTATCGTTTCGAGGAACGGATAATACACTAGTGGGGTGGAAAGAAGATTTTAATATGAGTTTTCGCGAAAATGTGCCATCTCAAATGGATGCCGTTTCTTATTTAAATGAAATTGCAAGGATATATCAAAATCCTCTTCGCATTGGAGGACATTCCAAAGGGGGGAATATGGCGGTATATGCAGCAAGTTTTTGAAATTTTGCAAGCAACCGAAGCCGATACACTAACACAAATGAGAAAGAATTGGCTAAAAAATGCAAAAATTTTCATGGCGACTTACAAAAATATGGATGAGGAAACCAAAAACATGATGACCAAAACAATGGAAGCATTATTTGTAATTATTAAAAATAATATGATAGAAAAATTGAAACCAACGGAGAGAAAAAGAAGAGAATAGGAAAGGAATGATATTTGGTATGGTGAATGTAGCAATCGCAGTAATTGTAAAAGAAGAAAAAGTATTATTAATAAAACGTGAAAGAGGAGATTTTGTTGGACTTTTTGCTCTTCCTGGTGGAAAAATAGAAGAGTGTGAGCATGTGGATGAAGCGGTTTTAAGAGAAATAAGAGAAGAATTAGGGCTTAATTTGCAATTTACTAAAGTATTGGGAGTGGCAACTGAAATTATGCATGATAAAAAGGCAACTACAATGTTATATTGTTGTGAGATGAAGATGGACAACGAACAAAATATAACTAATCCGGAATTTCAGTATAAGTGGTTTTCAAAAGATGAATTATCTTACTCAAACGAAATTGTTGAAAGTGATAAGGTAATGATTGAGAAATTTTTTTATGAAAGAAAAGAAAATTACTTGAAACTTGATTGTGATAAAAATCAGGATGGAAAGTACTATTGGAAATAAATAGTGAATAAAAATAATCGGTGAACAAAAAATATCGATTATTTTTTTCTTTTACAAAGATAACAACCGATTTTCACAAAAAAGACATAGAAAATCGATAAAATTGCAAACAGGAAAGGAGGTAAAAAGAGCAAAAAGAAAATAAGTAGCAACAGGATAATACTTGTTAGGAGGGAAAAAACAAATAGAAATGGGTAAAATAAGATAATATCTGTTAGGAGGAGAAAAAAGAAAGAAGATAAGTAAAATAGAATAAATAGAGAGAAAAAGTTAGGAGGAAATAGACGAAAAAGAAATAAAAGATAGGTGAAATACCCAGGAAAATAGAGAATAGAAACCCGCTAAAAGTCGAATTTTGGCGGGTTTTGTCAATGAAAAATGCTTTACAAATGGCGAAAATTGGAGTAAAATAAAATTGTTAATTCATAAAAATTAAGTTCGAACTAATTTCAAGAATTGTTTCTTAAGATTAAAATCTAAATTTGAATTTCCAAAAAGAAAATGAAATAGGAAGTGAGTGATTAACGTGAAAGAACATACGAGGTTATGTGTCAGTTTACTGACTTTATTTGCCACGCTTGTTATTTTTGTTCAAACCAACGTATTGACTATTATGATATTTAGTTTAAAAGGAGAAGAAAGACAAGTAGTGCAAGTAGAAAAAGAAGTTGCAACTGGAGTGATACAAGAAACAAAAGAATGGAGGTTAAAAATTCCAAAGATTAAGGTATCTGGAAGGATCGTAGAGGGAACCGATGAAAAAACTATCAATACACAGATAGGACATTTTGAAAATACGCCATGTTTAGAAGGAAACATCGGACTAGTTGCAGGTTGTGATGGTTATGAAGAAAACTATTTTGCAGACTTAGAAAAACTAGAGGAGGGAGACGTTATTTTATACCAATATGGTGAACAATACAAACAATACCAAGTAACACGGAAACAAGATTATTGAACAAACTGATTGGTCTGATTTGAGTGAAACAAAAGAAAACAAATTAACACTAATTACTGGAGTTGTAGGAAAAGAAGACAAAAGAAGATGTGTACAAGCACAAGAAATTTAAGCGAAAGAAGCTTAAATAAAGGAGCTTAAATAAAAGAAATCTGAGCAAAAGATAAAGAACTATAACAAAAGAAAATATATGAGTTATAGGTAAAATCCAAGTTTAAAAATATGAAATTAAGAAAAGGAAGGAAAAAGAATAATGAAAAAGATAATCAAATTAGGAACAATCATTTTTTGTATGATGATTGCCATAGTAAATACAAATGTACAAGCATATACAGTCGATACTGAGGCAAGAGCAAGTATTGTTTTTGACCAAAAACTACCATATCATTATGAAGGAGAAGAAAAAGGAAACTATAAAAAATTAAGCTATAAAAGTGGAACCACATTATATTTTTTACAAAGAAATCAAACCAGTGTTATGACTCTTTTTACGAATGTAGAAAAAAGAAAAGATGATATAATAGAAGGAATACTAGAAAATGGGTATCCAGCTAAAACCATAGAAGAATTAGGAGTAACAACCTCAAATGAAGCATATTTTGCCACACAAGAAGCTATTTTTGCCCATTTAGAACATAAAGATATCAATCGATATATTCCAGAAAATGAAGAAGGTAAGAGAATTCTTACTTGTGCCAAGAATATATTAGAAAAAGCAAAGCAAAAAGAAGTCATACTAGAAGAAATAGACAAAGATTGGAAAGTGGATGGAAGCGATGCTAGTAGAAGATACAAACAATATAACATAACCTTATCCTCTGATATCGAAAATGCAAGAATTGTCGTAGAAAATGGTGAAGATGTTATCATTACGAATGAAGAAAATCAGACGGTTACCACAGTAAGAAATGGAGATACCATAAAAATTCTTGTACCAAAAGGAATGAATCAGGAATTTCAGGTAAAACTAGTATATGAAAAATTCGGAACTGGGGTTTATAACATTTATCATACTTCTAATACCAATCTTCAGTATTTATTAGCGGTACAAGAAAGGGTGTCAAGGCAAAAAGAATTTGATGTTTCTTTTCAAAATTTAGCACCAGTTACCATAGCAAATTATACTTACGAAACAAAAGAACCAATGGAAGGAAGCGTGTTTACCATTTCTGATCATTTCAATAAACCAATAAGAGAGAATCTAGTAACCGATGAAAATGGCGAAATACATACCTTTTTAGAAAAAGGCGAATATCTTTTGACACAAACAAAAGTAAAGGATGGTTATTCCCCATCTGGGCAATTGTTAAATTTTGAAATTAATGAGTTAAAAGAGGTAAAACTAACGGTATTAAATATAAAACAAACCAATGAAGAAACAAAACAAGAACAAACCCAGACGAATGTGGTAAAAGAAGACAAAAATGTAGTACAAACTGATGTAGAGAATATTACTAATATTCATCAAACCAACATAGAAAAAGAAATTACCAAACAAACCAATGAAACAAATTTAGAAGAGAAAAACGAATTTATTAATACCATTTACCAAAAAAACGTAAATTATGCTACTCGTAACAATGTCTATGAAAATAAAATATGGAAAGAAACGGTAACCAATTCCATTCTTCCAGGAAGAAACCAAATAACCTATTTATCAAAAGAAGAATATCAAGCCTATACCAATCGTATAAAAACGGCAAAAATCGATGTGCCAGTTTTACCAGTAGCAGTAAAGAAGTAAGAACCCCCAGCCGCTCCGTGGCAGCCCCCTTAAGTAAAGGGGCCTTTGCTTTTGCAATTATGGTAGCACCCATTCTAAAATTGCCTTAAAAAAGAATTGACAGACAAACTAGGAAAAGTATATAATAATCACAGAAAAAAAGAGAAGGAAAGGAAAAAATAATATGTCACAAGTAATGGTTTTGGTTATTTTAATTCTAATTAATGGATTTTTTGCAGCAAGTGAAATTGCATTTATTTCCTTAAATGATGTAAAGGTTGCAAAACAAGCCAAAGAAGGAAATAAAAAAGCAAAGCAAATTTTAAAAATGTTAGAAAACCCAAGCAGGTTTCTAGCAACCATTCAAATAGGGATTACCCTTGCAGGCTTCTTATCAAGTGCGTTTGCATCGGATGCATTTGCAAGCCGTTTGGCTCCTATTTTAAACCAGTGGATACCAAGTATTAGCATTGGTGTATGGCAAAGCATATCCATTATTGTGATTACGGTTATTTTATCCTTCTTTACTTTAGTATTTGGAGAATTGGTACCAAAACGTTTGGCAATGAAGCATTATGAAAAAGTAGCTTATGCCACAATTGGAGTCATTCGTGCGATTTATATTGTTACTGTACCATTTGTCAAGTTACTAACCGCTTCTACTAACCTTATTTCAAAGTTATTTGGTGTTTCGGAAAAAGACGAAGAAATTGTAACCGAAGAACAAATTAAAATGATGGTAGACGAGGGTGAGGAAAAAGGTTCTATCGATGAAGAAGAAAAGAACCTAATTAACAATGTATTTGAATTTGATGATATTACCGTATCGGAAATTATGACACATAGAACCGATATTTATGCCATCGATATGAACCGTGATGTAAATGAACTAATTGAAGAATTAGATGAGTATAAGTATAGTAGAGTACCTGTTTATGACGAAACCATTGATGAAATAAAAGGAATTTTATATTTAAAAGATTTACTAAAATACGTAAAAGGAAAAAGAAGTGTCAAAATCAAAACGATGATGAGACCAGCTTATTTTGTAGCACAATCCAAACCAATTAATGAGGTATTTCGAGAATTACAAAAAAAGAATAGCCAAATTGCTATTGTGTTAGATGAATATGGTGGAACAGCAGGGCTTGTTACAATGGAGGATATTTTAGAAGAATTAGTAGGCGATATTTTTGACGAATACGATGACATTGAACAAGAATACGAAAAAATCGATGAAAACACCTACTATATTAGTGGAAATGTTACCATTAATGAGGTAAAGAAAATTCTAAATGTACCAATCCCAGAAGGCGATTATGAGACCCTATCTCGGATATTTGCAAGATATTTTAGGAAGAATACCAGAAGATGAAGAAAAACCAGTTATTGAAACAGAAGCTGTTACCTATAAAATTGAAGAATACGAAGATAAAAGAATTCTAAAAGTAAAAGCATGTAAAAACCGTAACATAGAAGATATACAAGAGGAAAAGGAATAAACGTAGGGGTTGCATATTATGCAACCCGAAATACAATTTCATATGTTAAATTAATAGAGATTTTGTAATGAATGTTCGAAAGGATGGAAAAGAAATGGAGAATAAAAAAGTAGTAGTGATTATAGTAGCAATTATTGTAATAGCAATTGGCTTAAGTGTTTATTTCTATCAAGATTACCAAAGAAAACAATATGAAGTAGAACAAGTAGCAAGCTTTCAGTATTATGCGATTTATGAAAATGGAAAAATGGGTGTTATTGATGTAGAAGGAAACATTTTGATTGAACCTAAATATGACAATGTAAAAATTCCAAATCCCGAGAAAGCCGTTTTTATTTGTGAAGAAGGAGACAACATCATAGTACAAAACGATAAAAAGGAAGTACTATTTGACCAATTTGAAGAAGTAATTCCGATTGATATAAAAGGAGTTGCAACAAACATTCCATATGAAAAACGAGTATTACGTTATAAAAAAGATGGGAAATATGGATTAATTGGTTATGATGGAAAAATAGTAACAAAAGCAATTTATGAGCAAATAGAAGGGTTAGAGCATAAAGAAAGTGAACTTCTAGTAAAAAAAGACGGAAAATATGGAGTCATAAACCAAAAAGGAGTTCTTCTTTTAAAAACAGAGTATGACGGAATTGTTGCAGATGGTTATTATGATAAGCAAAAAGGGTATGGATTATCGGGGTATATTGTATCGAAAAAAACAGAAGAAGGATATCGCTATGGTTATATTGGTGCAAAACGTGAAAAAGTATTGGAAGTAGATTATAATAACATCTCTCGTGTATTGGAAGTAGAGCCTGCAGAAGACGTATATCTAATTGCAACTAAAAATGGACAAACAGGTGTTATGAAAAACCAAAAAAGCATGATAAATTATGCTTATCAAACAGTCGAATATGATGAATATAATAATGTTTTTATGATTGAACGAAATGCAAAACATGGTGTGATCGATACCAATGGAAAAGAAATTTTACCAGTTCAATATGATGAAATTGAAGCAAAAGGAATTTACTTACAAGCAAATATAGAAGAAGATAGCACATATTTTGATACCAAAGGAAACAAACTAGAAAACAACGAGTATGAATCGGTATTCAAAACGGAACATGAAAATTATTTTATTACCATTAATGTAGAGGGACAATATGGTGTTATCAATAGCAAAAAAGAAGTTATCATTGAAAATACATATGAATATTTAGAATATTTATTTGATGATTACTTTATTGCGTCTAATGAAAGCCATTTAGGGGTTATTGATATTTCAGGAGCCACAAAAATAGAATTTGAATATGATGTATTACAAAGAGTAGAAGATACCAAAGTTGTAGAAGCAAAGAAATTAAAAAATAATGTGACAGATTTATATGCAAGTAATTTAGAGAAAATTTGCACCAAAGAAAATGCTTCTGTATATGCATATGAAAATGATATAGAAATTTCTTCACAAGGTGAAGTAGAATATTTTGATGTACAAGGAAAGGCATTAAAAGAAGACCAAATTCAAAATCACCAACATCCAGAAAAAATAGGAGAATACCACCGAGTATATTACGGTTATGGAGAAAGCTATTACACAAAAGAAGCCGAAGAGACAGAACAATAAAATAAATAGATGTAGGGGCGGACCTTGTGTCCGCCTTGAAAAGAAAAAGGAGAATAAAAACATGTACCAAGAATTTGGAATAAAACAAAATATATTGGATTTAGCAAAAGAAGTAGAAAAGGACATAAAACCAATGATAGAAAAGATTGATAATACCTGTGAACAAAATAGCTTAAAGGTATTACAAGCATTTCAAAAATATCGTATCTCAGACCTTCATTTTAATAGTACAACAGGATATGGATATGGAGATGTAGGAAGAGAGGCGATTGAAGGAATTTTTGCTCATGTATTAGGAGCAGAGGATAGCCTAGTACGAGGACAATTTATTTCAGGAACCCATGCCTTAACGGTTGCGTTATTTGCTTTTTTAAGACCGGGAGATACCATGCTTAGTATTTCAGGAAAACCATATGATACCTTAGATTCAGTGATTGGTATAGAAGAAAACCCAAGTTCTCTAAAAGCCTTTGGTATTCATTATGAACAAATTGAATTAATAAACAATGAATTTGATGAGGAAAAAATAATCACAAGAGTAAAACAAGGTGGTATTAAACTAATCGAAATACAACGTTCCAGAGGTTATAGCTTAAGAAATAGTATCACATTAGAAAAACTAGAAACCATTATCCGAAAAATAAAACAAATTGATTCGAATATTATTATGATGATTGATAATTGTTATTGTGAATTGGTAGGAACCAAAGAACCACTACAAGTAGGCGCAGATGTAATAGTTGGTTCTTTAATTAAAAACCTAGGAGGAGGAATTGCACCAAATGGAGCCTATATTGCAGGAAGAAAAGACTTAGTACAACTTGCAGCCGAACGCTTAACCTCTCCGGGCTTAGGAAAAGAAGTAGGCCCAAGTCTAGGAATGAATAAATCCATTTTACAAGGTTTATTTTTTGCACCAAGTGTAGTAGCAAATAGCCTAAAAACAGCAGTATTTGCAAGTCGTATGTTAGAAAAATTAGGTTACATACCATCACCAAAATATGATGAACCAAGAGCAGATATTGTACAAACCATTGCATTTGGCAATAAAGAAGACCTTATTAAATACTGCCAAGGAATTCAAATGGGCTCACCAGTCGATTCAAACTCCATTCCAGAGCCATGGGATATGCCAGGTTATACCGACCAAATTATTATGGCGGCAGGAGCATTTACACAAGGTTCTTCCATTGAATTATCTTGTGATGCACCAATTCGTCCACCATATGTTGCCTTCATGCAAGGAGGATTAACCTATGAATATGGAAAACTAGGAGTACTAAAAGCAATCAGTAATATGGGAGAATAGAATATGCAAGTAGTAGTAATTGGGGGCGGACCAGCAGGAATGATGTCTGCCATTTGTGCCAGTAGGGAAGGAAACAAAGTTGTTCTTTTAGAAAAAATGGAGAAATGTGGGAAAAAGTTATTAATTACAGGAAAAGGAAGATGTAATATAACGAGTAGTTTACCCATAGAAGAATTTATTTCGAATGTTCCGGGAAATGGAAGGTTTTTGTATAGTGCATTTTCCAATTTTACCAATCAAGATGTGATTTCGTTACTAAAAAAACATGGGGTAGAGGTAAAAAAGGAAAGAGGAAATCGTATCTTTCCAGAATCGGACCATTCAGTTGATGTGTTAAATGCTTTTATGGCAGAATTAAAAGAGTGTAAAGTCGAAATAAAAACACGGAGCCAAAGTGACGGATATTTTGGTAGAAAATGGAACAGTAGTAGCAGTAGCATATAAAGAAAATATGGATAAAACCAGTACAATAAAAGCCAATAAAGTAATTTTAGCAACAGGTGGATGTAGTTATTCGAAAACGGGTTCTTCTGGGGAGGGCTATGAAATCGCAAAAAGACTAGGACATCATATTACCAAAATACAACCATCTTTAGTACCACTTATTTGTAAAGAACAAGAATTATGTGCAAGTTTAGAAGGGCTTAGTTTAAGAAATGTGAAAATGGATATCAAAAATCAAGAAAATAAAAAGGTAATCTATGAAGATTTTGGGGAAATGGTATTTACCAAAAAAGGTATTTCAGGACCAATCATATTAAGTGGGTCAGCTCATTTATTACGTACCAAACAAGTAGAGACATTATTAAAAGATCATAAGATTATCTTACAAATTGATTTAAAGCCAGCTTTAAGTGACGAAATACTAGATAAGAGAATTCAGAAAGATTTTAGTGAATATAAAAACAAGCAATTTAAAAATAGTCTTGATGAATTATTACCAAAAAAGATGATAGAACCAATGATTGCATTATCCAATATTCCAAAAGAGAAAAGAGTAAATGAAATTACCAAAAAGGAAAGACAAAACCTTGTGCAATTACTAAAAAAATTCACACTAACCCTAACGGATTTTGGTAAGATAGAAGAAGCAATCATCACAGCAGGAGGGATTGATGTAAAAGAAATTAATTCTTCTACCATGGAATCAAAATTGATAAAAGGTTTATATTTTGCGGGAGAAATCATTGATGTGGATGCCTATACAGGAGGCTTTAACTTACAAATTGCCTATTCAACAGGCTATACGGCAGGAAAAAATTGAAATAATGTATGTAGGGGAGAACCAATATGTTTTATACCATCGAAAAGGAAATTAGTGCCGAATTAATCGAAAAGAAATCCAAATTTATTACGGATTTATTTCCAGTGCAAAACCAAGAAGAGGCAGAAGAAAAAATAAAAGAAATCAAGAAGAAATATTATGATGCAAAACATCATTGTTTTTCTTATATTACTTTTGATAAAGAAGGAAACAAGGTAGAACGATGTAGTGATGATGGAGAACCGTCACGGAACAGCAGGAGCCCCAATGCTAGAATTATTAAGGGGAAAAAACTTGTGCCAAGTATTGGTGGTGGTAACAAGATACTTTGGTGGAATTTTGCTTGGAACAGGTGGGCTTGTAAGAGCCTATGCAGGAGTTACTAAACAAGCATTAGAAAAAGCAAATTATATTGAAAAAAGGCAGGGAAAAGAAGTACAAATCCGTTTAACCTATGAAGAAATAGAACCTTTTCGATATTATTGTAGAAAATATCAAATTCATATTATAAAAGAGGAATATTTAGAGTATGTTAATTTTTTTATCGAATTACCAAATGAAATCTTCCAGAATTTGCAAAACGACATCGACCAAAAGAATATAAAAGTGACAAAAATCGACAAAATAACAGAAAAATACATATAAAACTACATTACAGTGTCAAATGTTTTGAAAGAAATTTGAAAAAATTTCCAGAAACATATTGCATTTCATTTTAATAAATAATATAATTCAAATTGTAAATTTTTTACAATTTTTAAAAATATTAGGAGGAATTAAAGTGAAAGAAAAGATTACCGTATTAATAGCAGATGATAATAGTGAATTTGCTAACAATTTGGCAGGATATGTTGAACGAGAGGAAGAGATGGAAGTAATAGGAATGGCACGTGATGGAAACGAAGCCTATGACATGATTTGTGGAACCCAACCAGACATTGTACTATTAGATGTCATCATGCCACATTTAGATGGAATTGGTGTGTTAGAGAAAATTAAAAACACCGAGTTTCGAAAACCACCTCTTTGCATTATGCTATCTGCAGTAGGACAAGACAAAATTACACAAAGAGCCATCGATTTAGGAGCAGAATATTATGTTGTAAAACCATTTGACATTAAACTGTTATTAAAAAGAATAAAAGACCTAAAAAATTATCAACCAGCACAATTTAAAAATGTAACCATGTTATCAAGAGAAATAAAAGTACCATATATCGACATACCAAAAGAAGCGAAAAAAAGCGAGGAAAACCTAGAAGCATTAGTAACCAATGTTATTCATGAAGTAGGAGTTCCAGCTCACATAAAAGGATACCAATACTTAAGAGAAGCCATCATTTTAGTAGTAAATGACATTGATGTCATAAACCAAATTACCAAGCAATTATACCCAGAAATAGCAGAAAAATTCCGAACAACACCAAGTAGAGTAGAAAGAGCCATCCGTCATGCCATCGAAGTAGCATGGGGAAGAGGACAACAAGAAGCAGTAGAAAGTATCTTTGGCTACACCGTATCAGCAGCCAAAGGAAAGCCTACGAACTCAGAATTTATTGCAATGATAGCAGACAAGCTAAGGCTTGAATTAAAGAGTGCATAGAAAAACAAAAAAGATCTTTTGAAAACAAAAGGTCTTTTTTGTGTATGAAAAAGGTCTTACAAAAAAGTGAAAAAGATTGACTATTTTTTGGAAACTGTGTATAATAATAAAAATTAAAAGAGGTGTTTTTATGGTAGATTCAATGGAAAAAATCGTAAATTTATGTAAGGCAAGAGGATTTGTGTATCCAGGTTCTGAAATCTATGGAGGGCTTGCTAATTCATGGGATTATGGTCCATTAGGGGCAGAATTAAAAAAGAATATTAAAGATGCATGGTGGAAAAAATTTATTAAAACAAATCGCTATAATGTAGGAATTGATGCAGCCATTATTATGAACCCACAAGTATGGGTAACGACAGGGCATGTAGGAGGTTTTTCCGACCCATTAATTGATTGTAAAGCTTGTAAAACAAGACATAGAGCCGATAAACTAATTGAAGAATGGGCATTTAGCAAAGGAAAAGAAATGGCAGGATTAGATGGTTGGACCAATGAGCAATTGGTGGATTATATAAAAGAAAATAACATTGTATGTCCAGCTTGCGGAAAAATGGACTTTACGGAAATACGACAATTTAATTTAATGTTTAAAAGCTACATGGGAGTAACAGAAGATGCAAAATCGGAAGTATATTTAAGACCAGAAACCGCACAAGGAATGTTTGTAGATTTTAAAAATGTACTAAGAACCACAAGAAGAAAAATGCCAATGGGAATTGGTCAAATGGGACGTTCTTTCCGAAATGAAATTACACCAGGAAACTTCATTTTCCGTACCAGAGAATTTGAACAAATGGAACTAGAGTTTTTCTGCAAACCAGGAACCGACTTAGAATGGTATGAATATTGGAAAAACTTCTGTAAAAATTGGTTGTTAAACTTAGGCATCAAAGAAGAAAACTTACGCCTTCGAGAACACTCCAAAGAAGAATTATCCTTCTACAGTAAAGGAACCACAGACATAGAATTTTTATTCCCATTTGGATGGGGAGAACTATGGGGAATTGCCGATAGAACGGATTATGATTTATCAAGACATATGGAGGCTTCCAAAGAAGACCTAACCTATTTAGATTTAGAAACAAACGAACGATATGTACCATATTGTATAGAACCAGCCGTTGGAGTAGACCGAATATTCCTTGCTATGCTATGTAATGCTTACGAAGAAGAAACCATAGCCGAAGGAGATACTCGAACCGTACTACATTTACACCCAGCACTTGCCCCATACAAAGTAGCAATATTACCACTATCCAAAAAACTATCCGAAAAAGCAGAAGAAGTATTTGAAAGTTTATCCGAAGATTTCATGTGTGACTATGATGAAGCAGGTTCCATTGGAAAACGTTACCGTAGAGAAGACGAAATTGGAACACCATACTGTATTACTGTCGATTTTGATACATTAGAAGATGAAAGTGTAACCATTCGTGACCGTGACACCATGGAACAAGTAAGAGTCAAAATTCCAGAGCTAAAAGCATGGATAGAAGAAAAAATAAAATTTTAAAAAAGTATTCACAAAACATAAAAAATGAGCTATAATGCTTCTTGGTGTTCAATAAAGAAGCCAAGGAGGGTTATTAAGAATGTTACAAAAAACAAAAAAAATTTTACAACAAGAGGTAACAATGCCAGACGAATACGAACGGGTTCCCAATTTATTTCGGTGCTTAACAACCAAGGGAGAAAATACTCTTATTGGAAGGTATACAAACCATACGAAGAGGTATGATAACCTTGTAAGAGAGGTGTTTGAAGAATTAGTTTGGGAAAACAAAAAACAACAAAGGAGCATTGAAGAATTAATTGATGCAATTAATGCAGAAGGCAGGGTTCATATAAAATCAGAACCAGTAAAGCATTTTTCTACAGCAAACGGAAAATTTGACAAACCCGTAAAGAAAGTGTATTTGGCAATAACCGAAAATAGGGGGATATATCCACCAAAACAAAAAGCAAAGAGGGCGTAAGCCCTTCTTTGCTTTTTATCCTAAAAAAATTTTTATTTATTATACAAATCATTCTCATACAAATCCTCAATATAAACATCTTTTTCTTCAAAATTATCAATAAAACTAACCTTCGCAATATTATCATGTACTTCTTGTACCCATACAGGTCTTTCATCATAATACACATTCACTTTTTCCTTATTATTTAACATTACATGTAATCGCTCCAAATTCATAGCTTGTACCTCCCTTAAAAAATCTTTTGTTAATGACAGTATATCCACATACTTAGCAAAATATACCAAATACTAGTTGATTTTAAAAAATCCCTATGTTACAATAAGGGTATTAAAATTAGAAGAATATAGTAAAAGAAATATTGTCTACCAACAAGGAAACGTTAAAAATGTTATGCCTTTTGGCGAAAGGAATGAGAATAAAAGATGAAAATCACATATGAAAATCAAAATATAGAAGCAACTTCAGGAATAACAGTTTATGAATTGTTAGAAGGGGAAATTAAGCAGGCAAAAACAGAAGTCATTGCTTGTAAAGTGAATAATGAAGTTAGAAGTTTGAATTTGAAATTAACTGAAGATGCCAAGGTAGAATTAATTGATTTAAACTGCAAAGATGGTATGATGATTTATATAAGAGGTATCATGTATATTATGGCAAAAGCATTAAATGAGTTATACCCAGAAGCTCTTTTAACCGTGAATTATCAGTTATCCAATGCGATGTTTTGTGAATTAGACAATATGGAAATGACAGAAGAAATGATTGAAAATATTCGTAAACGAATGAGCGAAATAATTGATAAGGATTTAGAAATTCGAAAAGTAAAAATGACAAGACAAGAGGCAGAAGAGTTTTACGAAAAGGAGAAAACCTTAAAAGGAAAAATACAAATTGCACAAGATACACCATATGGGGCATCTTTATATTATTGTGAAGAATATTTCAACTATTTCTTTGGAGTTATGCCAATTTCGACAGGATATACAAAAGTGTATGATATTGTAAAATACAAAGATGGGTTTATTGTGCGTTATCCCAATTGGAAAACACCAACCAAACTGAGTCCATTTGTAGAAAATAAAAAGCTAGTAGCAACCTTAGATGAATATGAGGACATCTATAAATTAATCGGAATTAATACGATTTACAAATTGAATAGGGAAGCCAAAAGGGACGAGGCACAAGATGCTATTTTGTTATCCGAAAGCCTACATGAAAAAAAGATAGCAGACCTTGCAGACCATATTGCAAACGATAAACAAGTAAAAGTAATTTTAATTGCAGGTCCATCTTCTTCAGGAAAAACAACTTTTGCGAAACGTCTAGGTTTTCAGTTACGTTTAAATGGGTTAAAACCAGTTACCATATCGGTTGATAATTATTTTGTAGAACGAGAAGAAAACCCAAAAGATGAGCTAGGAAATTACGATTTTGAATGTATTGAAGCATTAGATGTAACATTATTTAATGAACACCTAGTAAAATTATTAAATGGGGAAGAAATTAAAGTACCAACGTTTGATTTTACTGTGGGACACAAGAAATACAATGGAGAAACCATGAAATTAGCCCAAGACGAAATTTTAGTGATTGAAGGAATCCATTGTTTAAATGATAAATTAACCAGTGCCATTCCCAAAGAGCAAAAATATAAAATTTATATTAGTGCACTAACTGTACTAAATATTGACTACTACAACCGTATTTCTACAACCGACACTCGTTTAATAAGAAGAATTGTAAGAGACAATCAATTTAGGGGGTATAGTGCAAAACATACCATAAAAATGTGGTATTCAGTAAATCGTGGGGAAGAGCGATATATTTACCCATACCAAGAAGAGGCAGACAACATGTTTAATTCTTCACTGATTTATGAATTGGGGGTGCTAAAAGATTATGCCTTGCCACTCTTAAAACAAATTACCAATACCGAACCAGAATACGCAGAAGCAACCAGACTAATTCGTTTGCTTAGCTACTTTGAATCCATCCCACAAGACGCCATTCCCAAAACCTCACTGATTCGTGAATTCATAGGAGGAAGTCTTCTTGCGGATTAAAATATACGTAGGGGCGGACCTCGTGTCCGCTCGCACATTTGAAAAAATAGGAACAGACACAAGGTCCGTTCGTATACAATAAAGAGGAGAGAATATGTTAAGAAAATTTACCGAAATAGACGAAGAATTTATATGCGACAATTGTGGCAAAACAGTGCCAAAACTAGGCTACACCTGTAGAAACCATTGCCCACATTGTTTACACTCCAAACATGTGGACAAAAACCCAGGAGACCGTGCCGAAGAATGCCACGGTGACCTAGAGCCCATCGGTATCGAAAACAATCCCAAAAAAGGATATGTTATTGTATTCAAATGCAAAAAATGCGGACAAATTCGTAAGAATAAATCCGCAAACGATGACAACATGGAATTAATCATAAATTTAAGCAAAAATCCAATCCCTACACCTCACGAATGAAATTTGCGTTTGTGTAATCTTTTCCTTCTAATCTTTTTTCTTTACGGACTGTTTCAATAATATGATTTATTTCTAATAAATTTTCATCTAATATATCAATTCGTACCGAACGGATTGGTAATCCGGAATAATCCAAAGAGGTAATTTTACTGTTATAAACCGTATTTATGGTTTGTACGTTATCGGCTACTACTCGGAAATAAAGCCCTAAGCGGTCTTTTAAATAATAATCGTTTTTACTTTTACACAAAGCCTTACAATTTGGGTAACACTTATTGGACTTTCCAAGCACACAATACCCAAGTGTCATAACCGGTGTTTTTCCATAAACGATTAGTTCACTTCCAAAAGGACAGTTACTTGTAAGCTTTGCTACATGCTCCTTATTTAATTCAGGAGATAAGGTAATTGTAGATAATCCTAAATCATGATAAGCATGCGCTGAGGCTTGATTAAACACATTTAAGGTATAATTTCCAATGAATTCATAGTTCTTCTTATAAGGCTCCAACATGGTAAGAGTGCCTAAATTGGAAACCACAAACCCCTTTATTCGAAAATC
Source organism: uncultured Clostridium sp. (assembly GCA_948436025.1). Classification (GTDB taxonomy): domain Bacteria; phylum Bacillota; class Clostridia; order TANB77; family CAG-508; genus RGIG8482. The sequence continues at coordinate 22,913 of CAOJHH010000005.1, forward strand.
CTCTAAAGCCTTATCAATATGCGTTGTAAACAAGTTTCGATAATTGGATTTAATAATCGTTGGCATGTAAATATACGTATCAAACTGGTTTGAAATGAGTTTTAGGATATTGGCATATTCTGTCATTGCAAAATATCGTAATGGAATGTAAACACGATTGGCCTGTTCCAGTTCTCCATAATTGGCATTTACATCTAAGGTATTTAGCAAAAGAGAAATTTGCTTTCCTGAGGTAGTAGAGGCAATATTGGTAGGAGTACTATTCACAGGAATACCAAAATCTTGTGATACTACGATGTCTTTTTTGGGGGTTCTTCGAAAGCTTCCAATAATTACCGTAGTTACTTTTTCTAATACCTTACGACGAAGCTCATTCATATCACGAACACTTAAATAAACATCCTCCTCTAAATTGATGGTAAAATGTTCAAAATCGAAAGGTGTATTTCCTGTTTTTGAAAACTGGGTGATGATACGCTCTTTGGTAACTGGCTGGCTTTTTGCAGTCGTTGGAAGAAGATCGGATTGATAATCTACTTTTAAACCCGTATTATCCCAAACCGAAACTGTAACAGGTGTATCTTTATGCACCAAAATAGAGCACGATAAAGCATGCTTCCTAAATTCATCTACATAGGTAGCTTTTGTTTTATTTAACAAAGTCTTACTATCTAATTTATAAATCTTATCCCCGGGAGCGATATTTCCCTTCATTCTTCCAATGGTAACTAAAGACTCTTTTGTCGCATAATCAATATTTTTTTCTCCCATCATTAATTCAGAAATACGATATTTGGTTTCTTCCTTCTCAAAACAAATCGTATCACCAATGGTTAAATTATCATTCAAATTTAACGTAATATGGCCTTTTCTAGCATTATAGTTTGCTACATTTCCAATGTAAATTCCCATATTGTTTGGCTTTTCTTTAAAAACAAGGCTACGGTTTGGTTCGCTACTTAAGTGACCAGTAGAAAAACCGCCACGATTAAATACTTGTAATAAATCTTTTTCATCTTGTACATCAAAAACAAATTCTTCCTCTGAATAAGCAAGGTCAATATATTTTCGGTAAATTCGGGTAACGGTTGCTACATATTCAGGTGTTTTCATACGTCCTTCTATTTTTAAAGACGAAATTCCCATACGGATTAATTCTGGAATATACGAAATACCACATAAGTCCTTTGGGCTTAACAAATACCCCTTATCCATACAAATTTCTTTATTAGATTTTACAATTAATTCATAAGGAAGTCTGCAGGCTTGGGCACATTTTCCACGATTTCCGGGAACGTCCACCAATCATACTAGAAATAAGACATTGCCCAGAGTAAGAAACACAAAGGGCACCATGAATAAACACTTCAAGTTCAATATTGGAGTGGTTTTTAATAAACTCTAATTCTGTTACAGAAGTCTCACGAGATAGCACAACCCTAGAAAAACCTAAATTTTCTAGCTCGGTCACACCTTCTAAATTATGAATGCTCATCTGTGTACTAGCATGCAAAGGAAGGTCGGGAAATTTTTTTCTTAAAATAGAACATAGCCCAAAATCTTGTACAATAAGGGCATCAATTCCCATTTCATAAGCATGTTTGGAAAGAACAAGAGCCTCCTCTAATTCCTCATTTTTTAATAACGTATTTAAAGCCAAATGCACTTTTACACCACGTAAATGAGCATAGGAAACAGCCTCTTCTAGTTCGTGTAAATCAAAATTCTTAGCAGAAGCCCTAGCACTAAACATAGAAGCCCCCAAATAAACAGCATCTGCACCATTTTGTACAGCAGCCTTTAAACACTCAAAATCACCAACTGGTGCTAATAATTCAATATGATTCATGTAATATACCTCTAGAAAAAATTTTTTTTCATCTACATTGTAACACAAATTTCAAAAAATTCATACTATATCATATAAAAACAAACAAGGAGGGAAAAAACAATGGATGAATCAAGAAACTGTGGATGTAACTGCGGATGCAACAACAATAACTGCGGTCTAGGAGGACTTTTCGGTGGTTGTGGTGATAGCGAAATACTATTCTTCATCATTATATTCTTACTATTATTCACAAACTGTGGATGTGGATGCGGAAGAGGATGTTGCTAATTTCCAGTTCGAAATACTTAAAAAAAGAGCACGACCAGAGGTCGTGTTCTTTTTTGCAGATTATTTAAGTTCCTTTTCCAATTCCCACCAATCCTTCACTCTAGTAACGGTAGTAGGAAGAGTTTCATTTACACAAGAGGTAAATAAAATACTACGAATACCAGCATTTCTTACTGCTTCACAATGTTTAATGGAATCATCTACCATAACATCAATTCCATAATCCCTACAAATTTTTGCTTTATCGATACAGTTAAACACAATATCGGTATAGCAAATATCATGCTCTTTTAAATAAGCTAAAGTAAGTGGTTCTGTGCCATGAAAAATCTTTCGTTTTTCCCCACGAGCGGTAATTAAATAAATTTCGTTCCCATTTTCGAATAAGTCTTGCATAACTTCACGAGCATGTTCTTTTACTTTGGCAGATTTGGCAATGGAAAGAAAATGATTAACAAAAAATTTCTCAATAAAAGGGGTAGAGGCGTCGCCTCTCATAATATCTTCCATATTGGCTTTCAACTCACCATTTTCATCGTATTCCATAACATATTCTTTCATAGAAGATGAAGTATCGGTAATCACATCATCAATATCAAATCCAATTTTCATAAATAAAACTCCTAATCCAATTTTCATTATAATAACACAAAATAACAATGAAAGCAAGTTTAAAATTAACAAAACAATGGTCGCTTTTAGGCAACCATTGTACTTAGAATATGGTAGGCTTGTTTTGCCATGTTAGGAGAAAGTGTTTGTTTAAAAACATCATGATAACCTTCTAAGATCGATGAATAACCATAGCCTTCTTGAAGAAAAGCAGTTTTTGCAATTTCATGATAGGTTTTTATACAATTGATAGCAAGAGTTGCAACAAATAAAACATATTCTGCATAAGTTGAACAATGTTTTATTTTATCAAATTTCTCTCCTTTACAAAAATGTTCCCAAACAAAAGTAGAAACTTTCTTTTGATCTATATGGGGGTTTTGTTGTATATATCCTTTGGCATCGGTTTTTGTTTCTTTTAAAAGATAGGAAATACCACTACAAGCATTTTCAAATTCATCGGCAGCAGTAATAATTTCGACATAAGGTTTGCTTTCTTTAGATAAATCGTTTAACCACATTCTACCATGGTACAACATAACATCACGAAGAATTTTGATAGAAGGGTCTAATTTATTAAATCCATGTTGCAATAAGAAATGTTCTAAGCGATTAAGCGAAAGTACATTATGAGATATAACCGTATCCATAAAACTACCAAGAAGATTATATTGGTCTACTCTACCATCATCATGATGTTCTGCACAAATTGCCAATAATTCGTAATCAACATCATAAGACGAAAACTCAGCAATGGTATGGGCTAGAGATATAACATTATGAACATGTAACTTTTTACCAAGCAAATCTTTTTTGGCAAATATTTTATCATATCGATTTGCTTTGTGATACGCTAAAACAGCATTACTAATTTCCATAAAGCATCCCTCCAATTCTTTTGTAATTCTTACTATATTCAATAATTTTATTATAACACAAATCAACATAAAATGCAAAAATGAAAACTCCCCACCAAAGAAAAGACTTCAGTGAGGAGATAGAGCACTAATACTTAATGAGCCATACTAACCAAAACATCATAGGCTTCTCTTGCCATTTCCGGATGCAGAGTCTTAAAAAAGACATCTTTGTATCCCTCCGAAATAGAAGAATAGCCATAGCCGGGTTGCGAAAGAGCCACCTTTGCAATGTCGCCGTATTTTTTAATACAGCTCATTGCTAGTGTTGCAGCAAAGAGAACGTATTCGGCATAGGTAGTACAATACTTCATTTTGTCGAATTTTTCTCCCATGCAGAAATGTTCCCAAACAAAATTGGAAACGAATTTCTGGTTGGCTTCTGGCTTTTCTTTGATGTAACCTTTTGCATCAGTTTCTGCTTCTCTTACAAGGTAGGAAACACAACTACAGGCATTCTCAAAATCGTCTGCAGCCGTGATGATTTCGACATAAAGTCTACTTTCATCTGACAGGTTTGCCACATCCATTCTGCCATGGTACAGCATGACATCAAGGAAAAGTCTAATAGAATCGTCAATCTCAGTAATATGATTCTGTTCCAGAAATTGTGCCAGAAAACGGTTGAACCTTTGTGCAGAAAGTTCATTATGCAGAATTTCTGAATCCAAAAACTTTCCGAGAAGCTCATATTGGTTAACCCTGCCGTCATCATGATGTTCAGCACAAAGTGCCAAAAACTCATAATCAACAGGTGAGTGCTGTGCTCGTGCAATTGCTTCAGACAGCGGAACTACATTAGTGATGTGTAACCTTTTGTCTTCCAAAGCTTTGGAACCTACAAAGATTTCTTCACACCGGTTTTTCTCATGATACTTCAAAATAGCAGCATTAATATTCATTTTTTTAATCCTCTATTTTCTTTATTTGCTTTTTTGCGTATAACTCTATTATAGCACAAACAGACATAAAATTCAATTTTATGACAACAACATCCAAAGACTATTTGCATTTTATTCTAGAAGACTATGGACTTTTTTAAAAAAATGTCATAAAATAGGTGTTAGAAAAAAAGAAAGGGGAAAATCATGTTAGCAGAAAAAATCATTTTCAATGTACTTGCTTTTTCTTTATTTGTTATCCTGTTTTTTAAAATGATTAGGCGAAATGATGTAAATTATGTAGCAATTTTGTGTATGCAAGCACTTCGGAATTGCCATTAATTTTATTGAGATTATTTTTCGCTTGCAATTACCAATCGGAATTCGAGTGATGATTTATATATTATCCATTGTTCTTCCTATTATCATTATTGGAATAGAATGGAAAAACATTAATTTTTCAGAATTAATTTATCTTGCTCTTAGTAAAACAGCATTACTTTTTAATCATACCAAACTTGCTAAAAACTTTTTGGTAAAGCTTGTAGAAAAATATCCACAAAGTTATATAGGGCATAAAATGCTAGCCGAAATTTATGAAAAAGAGGGTGGCATGCGAAAAGCCATTGATGAATATGTACAGGTAATTGATTGCAACAAGCAAGATTATAGGGCCTATTACCGTATTTCTTTTTTATTAAATGAACTTGGGAAAAAGGAAGAAGCAAGCCAAATGCTAGAAACCTTATTACACAAAAAGCCAGAAATGTTAGAAGCAACGGAACTTCTAGGAGATATTTATTGTGAACAAGAACGTTATAAAGAGGCAGCCAATATCTATAATGATGCCATAAAATACAATCCAGCAAGTTATGAATTATACTATAATATGGGAATTGTCTATACCATGTTAAATGACTTTCAAAATGCGAAAATATGTTATGAAAAAGCAGCGGCGATTAATACCTTATTATACAATTCATATTACAACCTAGCACAAATCAACTTTATTTATAACGATTTAGAAGAGGCAGAAAAATATTATATGAAAAGCTTAGAAAGCGAAGAGTTAGAGCCAGAAGCATATTACCAGCTAGCCAAAATCTATGTAATTCGAGGGGACAAGGAAAATGCCATCAAATTCTTAAATGTAGCCATTGAAATTGATGCTCATATTTACAAAAAAGCAGAAGCAGAACCGTTATTTATTCCCATAAAACCATATATCCACTTCCCAAACTTAGAAGAAGTAGAACCAAGAAAACAAACCTTAACCCAAAAAGAGAAAAAAGCAAAAAAACACTTAGAAGAAACCACAAAACTAGTAGGAAAACTAAGCCATAATGAACAAAAAATAAAAAAAGAAAAAAGCAAAGAAATTGAGCAACAAAGAGAAAGAGAGGATTAAAGACAAGGGATATATGTAACAAGAAAAGACTAATTTAAGAAGAAAAAAGGACCCTTTACTTAAGGTGACTGGGGGTTCTAAAAAAGAAGCAATAAGAATGAACAAAACAAACAAGAATAATCCAATTAAAACCAGAATAAAATAATAAGAAGATAAAAAACAAGAAAGGAATGTGAGAGAATGATAAAAAACATTGCCGTTGTTGGAGGAGATTTACGAATTGTAAAATTAGTAGAAATGCTACAAAAAGAAGAATATAAAGTAAAAACCTATGCCTTAGAAAAAGCCACCGAAATAAAAGATACCCACACAAATTCCATATCCGAATGTATTCAAAACGCAGATATTGTACTAGGACCATTACCATTATCAACAACTGGTCAACAATTAAATACACCCTTTAGTGATACCAAAATACAAGTAGAAGAATTAATAAACCAAATTGGAGGTAAGTCCTTTATTGCTGGTTCCATAAAACCAGAAGTCTATCAAATGGTAGAAGAAAAAGATATTACTTTGTTAGATATTATTAAAAGAGAAGAACTTGCTGTACTAAACGCGATTTCAACCGCAGAAGGAGCCATTCAAATTGCTATTAATGAAACACCAAAAAATTTGCATGGCAACAACGTATTAGTGCTAGGGTTTGGACGAATTGGAAAAGTATTATCAAAAATGCTAGATGGTATTGGAGCCAAAGTAGCCTGCGAAGCAAGAAAGACCACAGATTTAGCATGGATTAAAGCATATGGATATGAACCAATCAATCTAATCGAATTAAAAGAAAACTTAAACCGATTTGACATTATTATTAACACCATACCCTATATTGTATTAACAAAAGACATGTTACAAGAAGTAAAAAAAGATACGTTAATTATTGATTTAGCTTCTAACCCAGGGGGAGTCGATAGGCAAGCCATAAAAGAACTAGGAATAAAATTCAACTGGGCATTATCCCTTCCAGGAAAAGTATCACCAATTACTTCCGCAGAATTTATGAAAGAAACGCTATTAAACATGTTTAAAGAAATCGATAATCAATAAAAAAAGAAAAGAGGAAACCAAAAATGACAATATTACAAGCAATTATTTTAGGAATTGTACAAGGATTAACCGAATTATTACCAATTTCAAGTTCAGCCCATTTAAACATTATTCCATGGGTACTAGGTTGGACAAAATCACAAGAATTTTTAACCGCTTTTGAAGGGTTTGATGTAGCCCTTCATTTTGGAACACTACTTGCTATTGCAATTTTCTTTTTCAAAGACTGGATAAATTTAATAAAAGGTGGTTTTAACCAAGTCGTAAAAAAAGAAAAAACAACAGAAGGAAGAATGTTTTGGTATATTGTACTTGCCACCATTCCAGGAGGAGCCATTGGGTTTTTACTAGACCATTTTGTAGGAGATGCTTTAGAAAAACCAATCATTATTGGAATTGCCCTTGCAGTAATGGGAGTAATTTTATATATTGTAGATAAAAATGCAAAAGCCAATACGGATTATGAACATATGAGCTTAAAACAAACTTTTTTAATTGGGTTGTCACAAGCGCTTGCGTTTATTCCGGGAGTTTCTAGGTCAGGTGTTACCATGACAACAGGAAGAATGATGGGGGTTGATAGGGAATCCACAGCAAAATATTCCTTCTTACTTTCTACCCCAATCGTATTTGCAGCAACCATATACAAATTTAAAGATTTTGTATTTAGTGTATCGTTTTTTATTGGAATTGTAATTAGCTTTTTAGTAGGAATTTTCGTTATCAAATTCTTACTAGAATATCTAAAAAAAGGAAGTTTCAAAGGATTTGCGATATACCGTGTAGTAGTAGGAATAGCGATTATAGTGTTATCGTTTGTAAGATGAAACAAATGAATAGGAGTTAGGAATGAAAAATAAAGTTATCATAATTAGTGGTATTGTGTTTATAACGATAATTGCCGTTATTGTTGGAATTATACTATTTCAAGAACCGAAGATAGCAATTCTTGGGTATCATGCTTTTGCTACGAAAGAAGCAAAACAAAATGAATTAAAAGACGATAATTTAAGTATGGATATAGGATATTTTGAGGAGCAATTGAAATATTTGCAAAAACATCATTATAAAACATTAACCTTAGAAGAGGTTTATAGCTATTTACAAGGAAAAGAGGAAATTCCTCGAAAGAGTGTATTAATTACAATGGATGATGGGTATATGTCTAATTATGAGTTAGCTTTCCCGATACTTCAAAAATACAAAATGAATGCGGTGGTATTTGTAATAGGGCAAAATGTAGAGGCTGGTTATGAAGGTTATATGGATTTAGAAACCATAAAAAAGGCAGGGAAGGAGTATCCTAATATTACATTTGCTTCTCATTCTTATGGCTTACATGAACAAGGTGCAATCGATAGAGGAATCGAATATATAAAAGAAGATTTTGAGAAAATGGAAACGGTAATAAAAACAAAGTATTTTGCTTATCCATATGGGAATTATAATGAAGAGGTAATTCAAGTCTTAAAGGAAAATAATTATCAATTAGCTTTTGGGTTTGGACCGGGAAAAGAACACCGTAAGGTGGCGAAACAAGAGGATAACTACAAAATTCCAAGATTAAATATTTCAAACGATATGCCGTTTTGGAAATTTAAACTACGATTGCAATTACCATTTTAGGATTATTTTTATCTTACGTAATTTAAGACGATTGAAACTTAAAAAAGTCCCCTAAGGAGAATATTCTTAGAGGACTTTTGTTAAGTAAAGAAATGTAGTTTTAATTGTTTACAACACCTATTTGTTTTTGTTAAAATAGTCTTCAAATTCTTCTTTATGAAGTGGTTTGGAATAGTAGTAACCTTGAATCATATCACATTTTAAACTTTTTACAAATTCGGCTTGTTCTTTTGTTTCAACACCTTCTACAATGGTTTTTACGTTGATACGGTTGGCAAGTAGCATAATATAATTAATAATATTGTTTGGACTATTTAAATCTGCTTTATCTACAAATACTTTATCAATTTTAATAATATCAATTGGCATATTTTGTAACATACTAAGAGAAGAATAGCCAGTACCAAAATCATCAATGGATATGGTAAATCCTTTTTCTTTTATGGTATTCAATATTTTTAAAATATCAATTTTTTCATCGATTGTTGCACTTTCTGTAATTTCTAAATCAATTAGATTTCGGTCAATATGATATTTATTACAAATATCAACATAGGTATCAATGAAGTTTTCATTTACGAAATGTTCTTTTGATACATTAATAGAAATAATAGGGGCATAATCGTATTTTTCCTTCCAAGTGGCAATATCTTTACAAACTTTTTCAAAAATGTATAAATCTAATTTCATAATAAATTTATTTTTTTCAAATAAGGGAATAAATTTATTTGGTGGTATTAAATTTCCGTTTTTGTTCCATCTTACCAAGGCTTCTGCACCGATTAGCTTTTCAGTACTAGTAAGAGTTTTGGGTTGGTATACAACAATAAATTCTTCATTTTTTAAAGCCAATTCCATAGAAGATTCGATTTCTTGTTCTTCCATTAACTGGTTAGCAAGGAGTTCATCAAAAATATAGTAATGCGTATGGTACAATCCCTTTATTTTAGCACGTGCCATATAGGCTTTTACTAATAATTTATTAATATCGGTTTTCATAGATTTTATTTGATAAATACCAATAGACAGATTGATGTGAACCATAGTACCATCAATATTTAAAGTAGAGGTATCTTGAAGAATAGTATCTAGTAGAGTTTCAATGGAACCTTCATAATAAAAAAGGCTAGCAAAAACATCATTTGAAATTCTACAGGTAATGTGTTTTGGTGGCAAAATGGTTGCTAATTTTTCAGCAAGACATTTTAAAATATTATTACAAAATTCATAAGGATAAAGACTGTTTAATGCTTTAAATTTATTAATATCAAGTGAAAGAATGTAACAATGCTTGTCATGGCTTTGCAAAAAACGAGCACCATTTTCTTGGAAATAAAGTTGATTCCCAAGTGAAGTGACAGGGTCAATATAAGCAATATTGTATAGTTTGCGGTTTTTTTCTTGGTTTGAAAAATCAATATATACACAAATGCTAATCACAACAAAAGTAATCGCAAGGCAAGTGATTAGAGATATGGTAATAAAAGTAGTAAGTTCTTTGGCAATGGTATCGTCTGGAGCAATGCTTACCACATACCAATCATTTACATTTAAGCGTTCGTAATGAATGAAATAAGTGTTTTTATTAAAATGAATATCAAAGGTGTTTACTTGTTTGTTTTTAATGTCTTTTGCCATTTGTACTAATTTTTCTATTTCATGATTACCAGATAAATCATATTTTGTTTTTAGAAAATCAAATAAATTAACATTATTTTGATTAATTTCACCAAAAGAATCGATTAATACAGAGCCAGAATTATTAATTAAGTAGGTACCGCCTTCACCATGAAATAATCGTCGAAGCAAAATTTCTTTGTAATCTTCGGTATTAACGGTTGCAAATAGTACCAAGTCTTGGTTTTGAAAACGAAACGTTTTTGAATAGATATTAACTTGGTTATCTGAAACCGTACTAGGTCTATTTTCCGATAGATAAACGGTATCTTGGTTAAAAAATTCTTCAATATTAGCATAATTTTCTACGATATGACCGTCACTTGTTGTACCATTTCCGTGTTTATCTAATACCACAAGTCTTGTAAAATGGTAATCTTCTAAATCGTGTTCATAACGCTCAAAAATAGAATTTATGGATTTAAAATAGCCACTGTTAATGGAATCTACCATAATTTCCACAAATTTCATTTGTTCGGAAATAGAAAGATTTAATTGTGCAGTGGTCTGTTCACTAAGTTCTGAAATATTATTATATACATTTTGATACGTTAAGTTCTTAATAAAACGAATTCCCCAATAAGAGAAAATTAATAGAATAAGAAAAATAGGAAGTATCCATTGAATATTAAAACGATAGCGTTTGTTTATGTATGTAATAAGGGGAGAAGTTTTTTGTTTTTTCATAAATTATTTCACCTCTAAAAAATATTATCTATAATGTATAATAAAAAACAAAAAAATTCAACCATTTTTTGGAATTTTATGTGGGAAATCCTAGAATAAAAGGAAAAACACAAAAAACGAACAAAAATTTTATGTTTTTTACGAAATATATTGACAAAGAAAACAAAAAAAGATAGAATAAAACAAACAAGAGTTTGAAGAACATATTTTTGAACGAAGGGGGATTTAAAAATGGGATTTTTTAAGAATAAGAGTGGAGTAATTACCTATACAATTGATAAAAGCATCCAAACGGACTTGTATATCTCGGTACAAAATGGAGAGGTAGTAGTAAGTGCACCTTGGTATTTTTCAAGGAATCAAATACAAGAAGTAGTAGAAGAAAAAAAGAAATGGATTATGACAAAAATAAAAGAATATGAAGGAAAACCAAAAAAGTATCGTAATGAAAATAGCAAAAACATTAAAATATGGGGAGAAGACTTTGTGGTAGATATTTGTTACCAAAACAGAAAAAAGCTGAATATCGTAACAAGGGAAAATCATATGAAAATAGAACTACCAAACAAATACAAAAAAGTACCAAAGGAAGAAATGATGAAGGTACTCATTGAAAAAATCTATAAAGTTTTAGCAAAACAGATGATGGAACAGACCATGGAAAAAACAAGAATTTTGTTAGGCTTTGCTCCTGAAAATTATGAAGTAGACTATATGGAAAATATGCTAGGAAAATGTACACAAGATAAAACCATTGTGATTAATCCAGAACTAATGAAATATCATCCAGATATTATAGAATATGTGGTATTACATGAGTTTTGTCACTTAAAATACAAAACTCATACAAAAGGGTTTTATGAAATGATAAAAAAATTTGAACCACATTATGAAGAATATGGTTCAAAAATAAGTGGATGGCAATATTAGCCAAATCCACTTATTTTGGTTGGGGTACTGTGATTCGAACACAGGAATGTCGGAGTCAGAGTCCGATGCCTTACCGCTTGGCGATACCCCAATATAAAATATATCTTACTATATCTTTTCTAAAATGTCAAACGTTTTTCAGACTTTTGGTGGGGAGGGAAGTTTTTGTAAAATTTTCCCATGAAGCGAATAAGTTATAAAAAAGAGTATCATACTGTATACAAAATAAAAATAGGAGGAGAGAATATGAAAGATTATTTAGGAATTAAGAAAATCCATGCCATGGAGGTGCTAGATTCAAGAGGAAATCCTACGGTGCAAGTGGAAGTAATAACAGAAGGTGGATTTTCACGGAGTAAGTATGGTGCCTTCTGGTGCTTCTACTGGAAGCTTTGAGGCAGTGGAGCTTCGTGATGGGGATAAGGAGAGATATTTTGGAAAAGGAGTATTGCAAGCGGTTGAAAATGTGAATAAAAAAATTGCCAAAGAATTGGATGGTGCAAATGTGTATGAACAACAAAAAATTGATAAAATGCTATTAGAATTAGATGGTACACCCAATAAATCGAAATTAGGAGCAAATGCCACTTTAGGGGTATCACTTGCAGTAGCAAAGGCAGCTGCTAACTCACTAGGAATGAGCTTGTATAACTATATAGGGGGAGTAAATGCTAATCGTTTGCCACGTCCTATGATGAATATTCTAAATGGAGGCAAACATTCGGATAATAATATCAATATACAAGAATTTATGATTATACCAGTAGGAGCAACTACCTTTCAAGAAGCACTAGAAATGGGAGTTACGGTATACCATAATTTAAAAAAAGTATTAAAAGAGAAAGGCTATAGTGTAGCAGTTGGAGATGAAGGTGGATTTGCACCAAACTTAAAAGATGAAAAAGAAGCCTTAGATAGTATTATGGAGGCAATTAAAAAGTCTGGTTTTAAGCCAAAAGAAGACATTGCTTTAGCATTAGATGTAGCAAGTACAGAGATGTTTGAAGAAGCGAAAAAAATAGGAAAAGAGGGGTATTACTTCTGGAAGACAGATGTGTTTAAAACGAACGAAGAAATGATTGACTACATTGTGGAATTAACAGAAGAGTATCCAATTATTTCAGTAGAAGATGGGCTTGCTGAAGAAGACTGGGAATCTTGGCAAATGTTAACAAAGAAAATAGGAGATAAGGTTCAATTAGTAGGAGATGACCTATTTGTTACCAATATGGAACGATTGCAAAAAGGAATTGACAAAAAAATAGCAAATAGTATTTTAATAAAACCAAACCAAATAGGAACCCTAACCGAAACACTAGATGCCATTGAACTCGCCAAACAAAATGGATATAAGGCAGTAGTATCCCATCGCTCTGGTGAAACCGAAGATACAACCATAGCCGATATTGTTGTAGCAACCAACAGTGGGCAAATTAAAACAGGAGCTCCATGTAGGACCGACCGTGTTGCAAAATATAATCGATTATTAAATATCGAAGAAGAATTAGACGATACGGCAACGTATTAAATGAAAGAAGGAACCGATAATGAAAATTCATTGGTTCCTTCTTGCGATGATGCTTACACTATGGAAAAATAGGAAGCTTTTCTCTTGGAGAAGATATGAAGTAGTATGCGGTACTTGAAGTTACGATAATGCTGATTTTATTTGGCAAAGCATCGCAAGGGATGTGTGTAGCTTGAGCAATTTGATATAAGTTAGAATCATCTGCTATTGTGCGTAAATTTGCACAATGTAGTCTGTTCATGCGGTCCTTTAAGAAAGTAGAAACTTCTTTCTTAAAAGTCTGTAAATCAGAATCTGCATAAGATAAATTACTATGAGAGACTACTTGTGATGCTAACCAATCGCATACAGTACCAATAACTTTATTCTCAAGAGATAAAGTGTGTTTTTGTGGAATAAAGGTTTCCCGTTGATTATAGTGATAAGCCATAGCAAGTCCTTTCTACCTTATATAAAATAAGGATTTAAAGTTAATAAAAAGTATCATACATATATTATATTATAAACATACATAAAATTCAACATGTAATTAAATAGAATTTACTTTGCTAATTAGCTTTAATGAAAAAATTTCTGTTGAAATAAAAATGTAATCAAAAACCTCTTGACAATAATTTATAAATTAATATAAAATAAAGTCATAACTATAAGAGTAAGAAGAATAGAAACAAAAAAACAGGTTCATAATAGTATAAAAACGATAAAAGAAATTATAATGAAAGAAGACAAAGGAGAAAAAAATGCAAAGGGAAAGAGGAATTACATTAGTAGCTTTGGGTGTTACCATAATTATTTTACTAATATTAGCAGGAATCACACTTAGTTTTACAGCAGGAAAAAATGGGATTATTAAAAAAGCACAAGAAGCCCAAAAACAACAAATAATAGCAGAAACTAAGGAAAATATAGGAATGGAAATATTAGAGACCCAAATAGAAGTAGCCAAAAAAGATGAAGCAATAAAACAAGAGCAAATAAAAGAAATTATATCAAATTATGGACAATTGCAAGAAGATGGAGATACTATTATTATAAAAAATACGAACTATGAAATAAGTTTATCGGAAATATATGCTGATATGCCAGACCTAAAAGAAAATGATACGGAAGATAAGAAAATAATTGCTTTATTGGAGGCACGAATAGAAAATTTGAATCAGCAAATAAAAGATTTAAATCAACAAATAGAAGATTTGAATCAGCAAGATAACAAGGTAATGTACCAAGTTACAACAGCAATTTTTAATAATGTAGCTTCTTCTAATGCGCAAGTGGTAATGCCAAGTAGTGAGACTTACAGAAGTGTTGTGGGGGGAAGAACAATTGCTGGATTTGTGTCTAATAAAGTAACATTGGTAGAGAACAGTAAAATAATGCTTCCAAAAGGATCCTATACCTTTGAATCACTTGTTCCAACTAGAACACAAACATATGGAACAGGATACAAAGTTTTTAATGATAAGGGAGAATTACTGGTAGATCATACTTATGCATCAACAACGAATAATTTTGCAACCAATAATTTTAACTTAGAAGAAGCAACTAATATTACGATTTATTGGTATAGAACACATAGTGGCTGGACAGACATAACCTATTATAGAATAAAAAGTATTTGAAAATACGATAAGTGAATTTCGAAAAAGAAACGTAGAAATTCACTTTTTTTTGTGTTATGATAAGCAAAGAAACGTAGAATCATAGTTAAGTTAGAAATGCTTCATTCTAATTTGCGACTTTGGGGAAGGAGTGGATAAAAAAATGAATAAGGAAGAAATGATAAAAAATTATCAAAAAGAAGAAGATAAGCTAATTATAGCAAAAATGCTAGACCAAGTATGTCTTTGTAAAAAACGAAACAAACTACAACATACCGATTTTTTAGATGAGAGGCAAGTACACATATTAGAAAAAGCCATACATCGCATGGGTATACAAAATTACATAGTGTATGGTGGTTTTGAAGAAGCTGAGAGGCAGATTATTTTATTTTACCTAGAAAACTGGAACCAAGAAATAATCAAAAAGAATTATGATTCTGTTATGCAAGTAATTCGTATTACTCTACCAAACGATTTAAAAGGAACCTATAACCATAGAGATTATCTTGGTGGACTTATGAAGCTAGGGTTAAAACGAGAGAAAATAGGCGATATTATAGTATGGGAAGAAGGAGCAGACATCCTTGTGCTAAATGAAATAATCCCATTTCTAGAACAACATCTTATTACTTTAACCAGATTTCAAAAAGCACAAATAAAGGTAGTGCCTATGTTAGAATTACATCCAGTAAACCTGAAAAAACAAGAAATCGAAATAATCGTATCGTCTATGAGACTAGATAATATTGTTTCCGAACTTTCCAAAACTTCAAGAACAAAGGCAGAAGAAATAATAAAACAAGAAAGAGTCATACTAAATTACGAAACCATAACAAAAGACTCAAAGTTAGTAAAAACAGGAGATAAACTTACCATTCGAGGAAAAGGAAAATTTGTGGTAAAAGAGCAAATTAGCAATACGAAGAAGGGCAGATTTATTCTAAAAATAGCAAAATACGCGTAAACACTTGCATATTTACATAATTTTAGTTATAATAATAACGTATAACATGTAATAAATAGGAGGTACATCGAATGAAAAATGAAAACGAAGTAAAAGAATTTATGGAAAAACAGCGGAAGGTAGCAATAAGAGCAGCAAGAGCTATAAGGGTGAAACGGTTTGAAATAAGCTATATTGAATTCTTACCAAGCCGGCGAATAGACCCAGAAACGGGAAAAGCTTTTCTGCTACATCGAGAGCAAAGGCAGCTTCCAAATTCTACAATAATGGGAGGAGAAGGAACACGGCAACGGATAAAAGTAATTATCCGGTTTAAGGGACAAATAAAAGAGAAGTACCTTAAGAAGCTCAATGAAGTTATGAAAAGAGGCTATCAGATACAAGGGAATTCCATTATTTACAGCGTAAAACCTTTTTGTTAATCTAGTACCTAGGAACGGTAAAAAAAACGGTATGTTTTTTCTATCGTTCCTTTTCTTTCACGAAATTAATCTTAAAGGCTTGCAATCTTAGAAAAACATGATATAATATAAAAGCTAATTTTTAAAAATTGAAAGGATGAAAAAAATGAGTATAAAAATTGAAAAAACAGACAAAAAAGATGAAGTAAAATTAGAGTTTACGATTGAAGCTACAAAATTTGATGAAGCGATGAAAAAGGTATATTTAAAAAGTGCGAAATATTTTAATATTCCGGGATTTCGTAAAGGAAAAGCACCAATGCAAATTGTAGAAAAATATTATGGTGATGAGATCTTTTATGAAGATACGTTTAATGAAGTAGTACCAGGAGAATACGAAAAAGAATTAAAAGAAAATAACATTGAAGCCGTTAGTCGTCCAGATATTGATGTAAAACAAATTGGAAAAGGACAAGATTTAATCTTTACTGCTATTGTACAAACAAAGCCAGAAGTAAAACTTGGAAAATATAAAGGTATAGAAATTAAAAAAGTAGAGTATAATGTATCCGATGGTGATATTGAACACGAATTAGGACATATGCAAGAAAAAAATGCAAGATTAGTAACCGTAGAAGATAGAGAAGTGCAAAAAGATGATATTACTGTTATTGATTTTGAAGGATTTGTAGATGGAAAACCATTTGAAGGGGGAAAAGCCGACAACCATGAATTAACCATTGGAAGCAATACTTTTATTCCAGGATTTGAAGACCAAATTATTGGAATGAAGACAGAAGAAGAAAAAGACATTAATGTAAAATTCCCAGAAGACTACTTCTCTGAAGAATTAAAAGGAAAAGATGCAACCTTCAAAGTAAAATTACATGAAATTAAGAAAAAAGAATTACCAGTACTAGACGACGAATTTGCAAAAGATGTCAGTGAATTTGACACCTTAAAAGAATTAAAGAAAAGTATTCAAGATAAACTAGAAGAAGAAAATAAGAAAAAAGCAAAATACGAAACGGAAGATGCAGTTGTAAAAGCAGTTTGCGATAATGTGAAATTAGACATTCCATCTGGTATGATTGAAACAGAAATCGATAACATGACAAAAGAGATTGAACAAAGACTTATGTACCAGGGAATGAAACTAGAACAATACTTACAAATGCTTGGAAAATCTATGGAAGATTTTCGAAAAGAATACGAAGAACAAGCAACCACATCAGTTAAAAATCGTTTAGTATTAGAAGCCATTATCAAAGAAGAAAAAATCGAACCAGACAAAGAAGCAGTTGATGCAAAAGTAAAAGAAATGGCAGAATTATACGGCAAAAAAGAAGAAGAACTAAAAGAAAACGAAGGATTCATGAAATACATAGAAGAATCCATGAAAAACGAAAAAGTAGTAGAATTCCTAGTAGAAAATGCAAAAATAAAATAAAATGGTAGGGGTCGGCCTTGTGTCGACCCAAATAGGCGAAAAACCAAAAGAATACAAGGGGATAAAAAATAAATAAGGAGGAAAAATGTTATGGTAGAAAAAAACAGTTTAGTACCATATGTAATTGAACAAACTAATAAAGGAGAAAGATCTTACGATATTTTCTCAAGACTATTAAAAGACAGAATTATCTTTATGGGAGAAGATGTAAACCCAACATCTGCGAGCTTAGTCATTGCACAACTTTTATTCTTAGAATCCGAAGACCCAGACAAGGAAATCTTTTTATACATTAATTCACCAGGAGGTTCTATTACAGACGGTATGGCAATTGTAGATACCATGAATTACATCAAGTGTCCAGTTTCTACTATTTGTGTTGGAATGGCAGCAAGTATGGGAGCCGTACTACTTGCCTGTGGGGAAAAAGGAAAACGTTTTGCTCTTCCAAATGCTGAAATTTTAATTCACCAACCATTAATTGGAGGACATGGAATTTCTGGGCAAGCAACGGAAATTAAAATTCATGCAGATCACATGGTAAGAACCAGAGAAAAATTAAACAAAATCTTAAGCGAACGCACAGGTCAAACTTTAGAAACCATCGAAAAAGACACAGAAAGAGATAACTATATGACAGCCGAAGAAGCACTAAAATATGGACTAATTGACGGAATTATGGACAGAAAAACCAAAGAATAAGATTACAAAAATGTAATGTGAAAGGAATGGAACTTAAAATGGCGAAAAATCCAAGTGAAAGAAATATAAAATGCTCTTTTTGTGGAAAATCACAAGAAGCGGTTAAACGCGTGGTAGCAGGACCAGGAGTATATATCTGTGATGAGTGTATTTCTTTATGTAAGAACATTATCGATGAAGACTATATAGCAGAAGAAGAAAATGGTTATACCATTGATGAAGTAAATACACTTCCAAAACCAGAAGAAATAAAAAAGACACTAGATGAATATGTAATTGGGCAAGAAGAAGCCAAAAAAACACTAGCTGTTGCAGTATATAACCATTATAAAAGAATTAATACAGAAGACGAAATTAGTGATGTGGAAATTCAAAAAAGTAATGTCCTATTATTAGGTCCAACTGGTTGTGGAAAAACCATGCTTGCACAAACATTAGCACGAATTTTAAATGTGCCATTTGCAATTGCTGATGCAACTACCTTAACCGAAGCCGGTTATGTAGGAGAAGATGTTGAAAATATTTTATTAAAACTAATTCAAGCAGCAGATTACGATATTGAAATGGCCGAGAGAGGAATTATCTATATTGATGAAATTGATAAAATTTCAAGAAAGTCGGAAAACCCATCCATTACAAGAGATGTTAGTGGAGAAGGAGTGCAACAAGCCTTATTAAAAATTGTAGAAGGAACGGTTGCATCTGTTCCACCACAAGGAGGACGTAAACACCCACATCAAGAATTTTTACAAATTAATACCTCAAATATTCTATTTATTTGTGGAGGAGCCTTTGAAGGCTTAGACAAAATTATTGAAGAAAGAGTTGGAAAGAAAACCATCGGTTTTGGTGCCAAAATCGAAAGCAAAAAGGAAATTGATAAATCCGTTATTTTTGAACAACTATTACCACAAGATTTATTAAAATTTGGTTTAATACCAGAATTTGTAGGAAGACTACCAATTATTGCAACACTAAGAGAATTAGACCGTGAATCTTTAGTTCGTATTGTAACCGAACCAAAAAATGCATTAGTAAAACAATACAAAAAACTATTAGAATTAGATGATGTAGAACTAGAATTTGAAAAAGAAGCATTAAATGTCATTGTAGACAAAGCAATTGCAAGAAATACAGGAGCAAGAGGATTACGTTCTATCATAGAAGACATTATGAGAGATATCATGTTTGAAGTACCATCCAATCCCAAAATAGAAAAATGCGTTATCACAAAAGCAACGGTAGAAAATGGGGAAAAACCAGAACTTGTGATAAATGAAGCAAAAGTTGCGAAAAAGCATATAAAAAAGAAAAAAATTGTATCAAATAAAACGTCGGAAACGGCATAAGAAGAAATAATATTATCCAAAAAGTACTGGTTTCCAGTACTTTTTGGTACTTGTGTGATTTTTACTTTGGTGATAAGATACAAAAATAGGAAGTGAAGAAATATGAAAGTAGTAATGGCAACGAAAAATCAAGGAAAAATAGAGGGTGCCAAAAGGGCTTTAGAAAGGTATTTTGATGAGGTAGACATACAAGGCATACCAGTGTCATCAGAAGTAAGTGAAGAGCCAGTAAATGAGGAAATTTATATTGGAGCAAAAAATCGAGTAAGGAATGTAAAAAAATATTGCAAAGAACATGTGATAAAAGCGGATTTATATGTATCAAGTGAAAGTGGAATTTACAATTCATTAGGAAGATGGTTAATAACGAATATTGCAGTTATAGAAGATAATGATGATTTTGAAAGTTATGGAACAAGCCCATCTTTTCCAGTACCAGAAAGACTGGTAAAAGATATTATTGAAACAGACTTAAGCCAAGTAATGAATCAAATCTTTAGCAAGGATGATGAAAGACATAATAAGGGTGGAGCCATTCAATTATTAACACATAACGCAATATCGAGAATTGATTTAACGGAACTGGCATTTATTATGGCATTAACAAAATATGTGAACGGGGAAAAATGGAAATAAGGAAGGGATAAAAAGTGAAACAAATTATATTAACTGGTGCAAGCGATGGATTAGGCAGAGAATTCGGAAAAATATGTGTAGCAAATGAGATAAAGGTAATTGCACTATGTAGAACAAAACCAGCATATGACTGTGAATTTATCGAAACGGATTTATCAAATGAAACCTCAATCCTTCATGCATGTAATATGGTAAAAGAAAATTATCCTTGCTTTGAGGTTATTATCAACTGTGCAGGTATTCCAAGTATTGAAAAATTAGAAGAAATCCACTATGATGAATTAGAAAAAGTAATGAAAGTAAATAGCATTGCACCTATGTTTTTAACTTCACAATTAATGCCACTCATTAAGAAAAATGAAGCGGATATTGTAAATGTTGGCTCAACGGTTGGATTAAAACAAGGCTATCAAGACCAATTAGCCTATACAACTTCAAAATGGGCAATACGAGGGACTAGTTATAATTTACAACTAGAATTAAAAGATTGCAATTGCCGAGTGATTCAATTTAATGTTGGTGGAATGAATACAAAAATGCATGAAAAATATAATGGTAGTAAAATAGAAAATCCAAAAGAATGGATGAACCCAAAAGACATTGCAGAATTAATGCTATATTTACTAAACCTACCAAAAAATATTGAAATTAGCGAAATTGCAATTAACAGGAAAAGGCCAATTCAAAAGTGAAAGGGGAAGATGAATTTTGAAAAATGTAATGATAATTCATGGTTATAATGGAATACCCAAAGTACATGAGTGGTTAGAAGAAACATTAAAGAAACAAGGGTATAAAGTAACTATGCCTCAATTTCCAACACAAGAAAGTGTAAGATATAAAGTATGGTATGATATTTTAGAACCATATAAGAATGAATTTAATAAAGAAACAATTATAGTGGCTCATTCAATAGGAAATCCTTTTATACTAAAATATATAACGAAAAACAAACTAAATATAGGATTATATATAAGTTTAGCAGGTTTTTGTGATAGCTTTCAAGTGGAAGGAAAAGAGGATTTAAATAAAGCATTAAAAGACTTTGAGGTAACAAAAGAGGAAATAGAACAATTTCGTCAATACATGAAAAGTAGTTATTCTATTTATAGTGATACAGACCATATTGTTCCACTAGAAGTGTTAGAAAATTATCCTAGGCACATAGGAGCAGAACCAGTATTTATAAAAGGAATTGGTCATATGGGGAAAAAGAGTAAGGTAGAAAGTATTCCTGAAATATTAAGTATTATAAAAAATTATGAACAAGTTTAAAAGGAGGAAAATAAAGATGGAAAATTATTTTATAATACATGGCTCATTTAGTAGCCCATTTTCAAATTGGTTTAGTTGGTTACATGATTTTATACAAAGTGAAGGAAAGCAAGTTTATGTGCCAGATTTTCCGAGTGGTGTTGGATTACAGAATTACGAGAATTGGAGCAGGTTATTAGAATATTATGTGGATTTAGGGTTGATTACAGAAAATACCACCATCATTGCGCATAGTATTGCTCCAGTATTTGTGAGTAAGTTTTTAACCAAACACAAAATAAAAGTAAAAAAATGCATTTTTGTATGTGGATTTAATCATTATTTGGGAATTGATAAAGAATATGATGCTGTTAATGAATCGATGTATTTTGATGAACTAGAAGAAGTAAAAAATTATAGTAAGGAAATTGTTTGCTTTTACTCAGATAATGACCCATATGTAAAATATGAAGTAGAAAAAGAATTTGCAAATACAGTTGCTACGAAACAAATTCTAATGCCAAAGGCAGGACATATTAATGCGGAAAGTGGATACGATACATTTGAGGAAATTGTAGCTTATTTATAAAACAAGAAAATCACCCAATCAATGATAGATAGGGTGATTTTTCTACTAGACAATTTTTTGCTCTCTTTTTTCAAGGCGGTCGATTGCCTCAACATCTTTAAAATATTTTGAATCAAAAAAATCTTTTAACTCCATATTTAACCCTTCACAAATATGAATAACAGAACTAATGGAAAGCTCTTTTACTTTTCCTCGTTTGCAATCACTAATAATGGAATTTGAAATTCCTGCAAGATAGGAAAGTTTGTAAGCGGTTAAATTGCGTTGTTTTAATAATTCTTGAATTCTTAGATTAATGGCATCGGATAATATCATAATTACTTCCTCCTTAGTTTTCTTACTTAAAAGTATAGCAAAAGAACGAATAAAGGTATTACGGAATTTCCGAATAAATAATTTGACATCTTAAATACATATATTTTTATAATATACCTTGACAGATAAGGTATATTAATTTATAATTGTTATAGAAAAAAGGTAGGTGATGTACAATGTCAATTCGAGCCGATATGATTCGAGGACATACAGAAACCATTATTCTAGCCCATTTAATGAAGGGAAATAGCTATGGATATGAAATTAATAAATCCATTAAAGAAAAAACCGATAACCGATATGAATTAAATGATGCAACTTTATATTGTGCTTTTCGAAGATTAGAAGAAGCAGGTTATATTACTTCTTTTTGGGGAGAAGGAAATAGTGGTGCAAGAAGGCGATATTATTCAATTACCAATGAGGGAATAGAATTTTATAAAAAAAGCGTAGAAGAATGGAATTTAACCAAAGAATTAATTGACAAACTTATATAAAGGAGGGAAATAATGCAGAAGAGATTATACAAAATTGAACATGGCAAGAAAATTGACGGAGTATGTGGTGGAATTGCGGAATATTTTGATATTGACCCAACACTAGTGCGTTTAGCATGGATTTTATTTTCTTGTTGTGGTGGTAGTGGAATACTAGCCTATATTGTAGCAGCGATTGTTATGCCAAGAAAATCGGATATTGTTTGAAGAGAAGGGGGAATAGAAACGATGAATGAAAAGATTAGAAAAGAAGTAAATAGCTTATTTGAAAATGCTCCAAATACCAAAAGAGCAAATGATTTAAAAGACGAGATTATTTCAAATGCAGAGGATAAGTACGAGGATTTCATAAAACAAGGGAAAACCGAGGAGGAGGCTTTAAAGACAGTAATACAAGAAATTGGAAATGTGGATGAATTAATTGAGGAATTAAATAAAAACAATCCAATTCATAGTGAGTACCGAGAAGAGGCAAGAAAAAAGACAGGGATGACTGTATCAATTTGTGTAGGATTATACATTTTAAGTTTAATTACCTGTATTGTACTAGATGAGTTAGGAATGCCAGATTTTATAACAGCTTCAAGCTTTCTTGCTATTGCAGGAATTGCAACATGTATCTTAATTTATCATTTTATGACAAAACCAAAATATATTAAATACGAAGATACCATGGTAGAAGAATTTAAAGAATGGAAGGGAAAGAAAGATAAAAATAAGGAAATAAAAAAAGCAATCGATTCTATTTTATGGACATTAACTGTGATTATCTATCTAATTGTTAGTTTTACATTTGGTATATGGTATATTTCATGGATTATTTTCCTAATTGCTAGTTTAATTGAAAATATTATTAAATTGATGTTCAAATTAGTGGAAGCGTAATAGAAAAAATCGCTATGTTTGGTTAAGAACATACGACAAAATGGAGGGTAAAATGAAAAAAGTAGGAATTATTGTATTAATTATTATATTAATAAGCATGGTAATAGGGCTATGTAAACTTCTTGTATTTTCCATTCATCATAATAGTTGGAATTGGTTTATGGGGTTTGGAAATTCTGGAGGAGTACGTAAAGAAGAAAATATAAGAAAAGAACAAAAGATTGATATAGCAGATGTAACCAAAATAAACTTAGAGTTTAAATCATCGGATTTGAATGTGTTTTTTACAGAAGATAACCAGATTCGTGTAGTACAATATGCGTTTCAAGAATTAAGTGAAGAAGACTTATTTCGAGTAAATAAAACATCTTCCAGTATCAATATTAGCGAATATAATAAACCACGTTTTCATTTCTTTTACTTTGGTTTTATTGATGGAATGGCCTATGATGTCTATATTCCAAAAAACTATGAAGGAAGTTTAGAAATGAAAGCAATATCGGGGGATATCGAAGTAAATGAGAATTTGAAATTTGAAGATTTAGTGATTTCTTCTACTAGTGGAGACATCAAAATGGGAAATGTTGAGGCAAAAAGTATTCAAGTAGAAACCACATCTGGTGATATTAAGCTACAAAAACTAACAGAAGATACTTTAAAATTAAAAAGTGTTTCTGGTGATATTACAGTAGAAGAAGCACACGGAACCATAGAAGCAAAAACCACTTCAGGCAGTATTGAAGTGCAAAAAATAGAAGGAAAGGTAGAGTTCAGTAGCATTTCAGGCGACATCAAAAGTGATGACTTCAAAATAACAGGAAACTCAAAAATAAAAACCACCTCAGGAAACGTAAGAACCTACTTAAACCAAGAATCTAACTGTGAAATTCAAACAAAAAGTGTTTCTGGTAACATAACCTTGCCAAATAGAAGAAATGTAATGGGACATGAACCGTATGTAGAATTAGCCATAGAAACCATCTCTCGGCAATATTCGATTAGAAAAATAGTTACGATATGTGGTAGTCTATACCCTAACAGAGAGTGAGTATAAAATAATTGACTAGGCAATATGCTTGGTCAATTATTTTATGTTTTTAAGAATTGACAAGTAGTGGAAATAGGAGTAAGATAGTAATGCTTTACATTTAGGAGGGATGATATGGTTTTTGAGATTATTTGGATTATTGTTGGGTTTTGTTTGTTAATGAAGGGAGCCGATTTTTTAGTGGATGGTTCGTCTAGTGTTGCAAAACGATTTCATATACCTGAAATTATTATAGGGCTTACGATTGTTTCCATTGGAACATCTATGCCAGAATTGTTTGTTAGTATTACTTCAGCCATGGAACAACATTCTGATATGGCTGTAGGAAATGTAATAGGAAGTAATGTATGTAATTTATTACTTATTTTAGGATTATCTGCTATTATAATGGAAATTGAGTTTAAAAGAGAAACCAGATTAATTGAAATTCCGCTTACATTAGTAGTTACGATTATCTTGTTTGTGATATGTAATGTGGGAGCCAATATAACAAGAATAGAAGGAGCTATTTTGATTAGCCTATTTGTATTATTTATTGGCTATACCATTTATATGGGAAAAAAAGGAGAACAGTTTGAGAAAAAAGATACATTAGTAGAAGTGCAAACACAGAAGCAAGGGTCTGCAATAAAAGCCATTGGCTTTATTATCCTTGGAATTGTAGGGTTAAAAATTGGTGGTGATGTAACGGTAAATCATGCAGTAACTATTGCACAAACACTAGGAATTAGTGAAAAAGTAATTAGCCTAACGATTATTGCAATAGGGACAAGCCTACCAGAATTAGTAACATCTGTAACAGCAGCTTTTAAGGGAGACAGTGATATTGCAATACGGAAATATATTAGGGTCGAATATCTTTAATATTTTACTAATATTAGGAGTATCTGCTATGATTACGCCAATCACTTATAGTATTAGTTATAATAATCAAATTCTTATATTAGTAATTGGAACGATTTTATTAGCATTATTCCCATTTATAGGAGCAAAAAATAAAATGACAAAAACCAATGGATTTGCCTATTTAATTCTTTATGCTATCTATATGGCAGGCCTTTTTATTAAATAATAACCAAAACAAGCCATATTTCATAAAATAGAGTAGAAAATATCTACTCTATTTTTGTGCTTGGGAGGTTATTTATGAGAAAAAAATTAATAAAAGTTATTTTCTTAATATGGTTATTACTGTTATCATCATTTGCAATGTATTCTAACATAACATATGCACTATCACCGGCAGGAGATGTTATTTACCAAGGAATTGATGTAAGTTCCTATCAAGGAAGAATTGATTATCGTGCTGTAAAAGAAGCGGGAATTGATGTTGTATACATAAAGTCAAGCGAAGGGCAACATTTAGAAGATCCAGAATTTCGAAATAATTATGAAGGAGCAAAGGCAAATGGATTAAACATAGGTTTTTACCACTTTGTACGAGCAAGAAGTGAAGAAGAGGCAATAAAAGAAGCCGAATTTTTTAGTAGAGTGATTGCGGGAACGCAACCAAATTGTAGGCTTGCCATGGATTTTGAAATTTTTGGGAATTTGAGTACCTATGAAATTAATAATATATCTCGAGTATTCCTAGAAAAAACAAGAGAATTAACAGGAAAAGAAATGGTTATTTATTCCAATGCCTATGATGCAAGAACCATTTTTTCTTATGAACTAGCAACTAGATATCCTTTATGGATAGCCGAATATGGAGTAAATACACCAAGAGATAATGGAAAATGGGAAAATTGGGTAGGGTTTCAATATTGGGATAAAGGAAGAATTAACGGAATTAGAGGGGATGTTGATTTAGACCGATTTACGGAAGGGATTTTCTTATCAAATTCTGGTGAAATTCCAAAACCCAATAATCCAAATCCAGGTGAAATTCAAAATGTGGTATCTTATACCGTAAAACGAGGAGATACGTTATCCAAAATTGCTTCTTGGTATGGAACCACTGTAGAGCAAATTGTTACATTAAATCATATTCAAAATCCAAATTTAATTTACCCAGGTGAAGTGCTACAAATTCAAGTTACTACTTCAGATAAACCAAACACAGAGCCAAGTTCAACCACA
The DNA here is from genome assembly GCA_948436025.1 of uncultured Clostridium sp. GTDB lineage: Bacteria > Bacillota > Clostridia > TANB77 > CAG-508 > RGIG8482. Next base: position 50,118 of record CAOJHH010000005.1, read on the forward strand.
TCTACCACTTATGTAGTAAGAAGAGGAGATAACTTATGGAATATTGCAAGAAGATATGGAACGACGATAAATAGCATTGTTATGCTAAACAACATAGCAAATCCAAACTTAATCTATCCCGGTCAAGTGCTACTAATTAGAAGGGATATACGCCCAAATGATGCACATGCCTCAGGTTCTACCTATTATCGAGTGGGAAGAGGAGATAACTTAACCTATATTGCAAATCGTTATCATACCACAGTAGCTAATCTAGTAAGAATAAACCAAATCCGAAATCCTAACCTAATTTTTCCACGGACAGATATTACGAATTCGCAATTAAATATGAGTTAAATAATCTGGGGAAAAATAGAAAGAAAATTTTAAGAAAAATATA